>MVQQ01000158.1 GCA_002067555.1 Syntrophorhabdus sp. PtaB.Bin184 | reverse complement strand
CTGCACCTGAAAGCAGGTTTCAGTTCGAGAGGATCGGCTATTTCTGTGTCGACATGAAGGATTCGCTCCCGGAAAAACCCGTCTTCAACCGAATCGTCTCCCTGCGCGACTCGTGGGCAAAGATCGCGGCCGAGACCGCCCGAAAATGAAAACGAAAGAAACGCGCTAACACTGTGATCCGCAATCCCGGGTGACGAAAGGACGAGAATGAACCTTAAGCAGGGTTTTGACAACGAAAAATACCTTCAAGAGCAAACACGGGAGATCCTGGAACGCGTAGAAAGATTCGACAACAAGCTCTATCTTGAATTTGGCGGAAAGCTCCTCTATGACTACCACGCGGCCAGGGTCCTGCCGGGCTATGATCCCAACGTCAAGATGCGCCTTCTTGCGGAACTCAAGGACAAGGCGGACCTCCTTCTGTGCATATACGCGGGCGATATAGAGCGAAAGAAGATACGGGCGGATTTCGGCATCACCTACGACGCAGATGCCTTGAAGCTTATCGACGAGCTTCGCCACTGGGGGATAAACGTCCTCGGCGTCATCATTACCCGCTTCGAAAACCAGCCGGCTGCGGTTCATTTCAAGAATAAGCTGGAGCGCCGGGGCATCAGGGTCTACACACACCGATTCACGAGGGGTTATCCCACCGATGTAGACACAATAGTCAGCGACGAAGGTTACGGGGCCAATGAATACATGGAATCTGACAGGCCTCTTGTCATAGTCACCGGTCCGGGACCGGGGAGCGGAAAGCTGGCAACGTGCCTCTCCCAGCTCTACCATGACCATAAACGGGGCATACGCTCGGGATACGCCAAGTTCGAGACCTTTCCCGTCTGGAACCTGCCCCTCAAGCATCCCGTCAATGTCGCCTATGAGGCGGCCACCGCTGACATCAGGGACTTCAATCTCATCGACCCCTTTCACATGGAAGCATACGGCAAGACATCCGTCAATTACAACCGCGATGTCGAGGTCTTTCCCGTGCTCTACAGGATCATGGAAAAGATAACGGGAGGTGAATCGTTCTACAGGTCACCCACGGATATGGGAGTGAACAGGGTGGGTTTTGCGATCATCGATGACGAGGTTGTCAGGGAGGCGTCGAAACAGGAGATCCTGCGCAGGTTCTTCCGCTATCGCTGTGAATACGCCATGGGGTTCGCCGATAAGGAGACCGTTCAGAAGGCCGAGCTTTTCATGAAGGAGTTCAAGCTCGACCCCGAACACCGCCGGGTCGTTGAACCGGCACGGCAGGCCGCCATCGACGCGCAGGCCGCGAACAAGGGAAACGAGGGAATATTCTGCGGGGCATCCATTGAGCTCAAAGACGGGACCATTGTAACAGGAAACAACTCCCCCTTGATGCACGCCGCCACCAGTCTCATCATTCATGCCGTCAAGCACCTGGCGGGCATCCCCGAGCAGCTGGCGCTGCTGCCTGAATACGTCACCGAATCGGTGCGCAACCTGAAGACGCGGATACTGAATGAAAGTTCTGTCAGTCTCGACCTCGAAGAGGCCCTTATTGTCCTCTCCGTGAGCACTATGACCAACCCGGCGGCCAAGCTCGCCCTGGAGAAGCTCAAGGAGCTTCGCGACTGCGAAGTGCACATGACGCATATACCGACTCCCGGAGACGAAGCCGGCCTGCGCCGTATCGGAGTCAACCTGACAAGCGATCCCAGCTTCGCCACCAAGAACCTGTTTGTCACATGACATGACACCGGTAGCCGGCGCTTCCTGCTCCTCGTTCCATGCCGTCGTCTATCAAAAGAAAGAGGAAAGACCCTCATGACAAACCTCCGGAAAATGCTGCTTGTTACGCTCACCATCGCAGGTATCTTCTGTACGCGCGCTTACGGCGCGGAAGAACCCTTCTTCGTCTTTGCCAGCCGTGAGCAGGGACGGGAGATAGTGACCACCAGGGACGCCTACGTCAGGGAGATGAGCCCCTTCGACAGGTCGTGCCGCATGAGAACGGATGCGGACGTCACGGAAGAGACGTTCCTCAACTTCGCCTCGAACAACGTTCTGGACTGGGAGGAGGGCGACAAGGAACTGCTTCGACCCGTTCTCGCCGTGATGGAATCGAAGCTGAAAGAATTTGCACCTTTCCTGCCGGACAGGATCTACCTGGTCAAGACCACCGGTCACGAGGAGGGAGGCGCGGCCTACACCCGGGGAAAGGCCATAGTTATTCCCCGGCCAATGGTCAGCGCCGACAGGGTTACGCTGTGCAGGCTCCTGTCTCATGAGCTCTTCCACATCATGACTCGCTTCGATCCCCGGTTGCGGGATGAACTGTATGAAACGATAGGGTTCAGGAAATGTCCCTCCTTCGAGTTTCCGAAGACGTTGAAGGGACGGAAGATCACGAATCCAGATTCACCGGTCAACGAACATTGCATCTCCGTGAAGGTCGGCAAGCGCAGGCTTCTTGTCCTGCCGATCCTCTATTCCCGGGTCGAAAGATACGATAGGGCCCACAGCGAACAGCTCTTTGACTATCTTCAGCTCGCCTTTCTTGCCGTCGCCAGGGACAACGGTCCGGGACGGAAGGCCACGCCCCTTTCAGGCGCCAGACCCGATCTCTACGACGAATCCGAGCTCGACGGCTTCTTCGAACAGGTGGGAAAGAACACGGACTACATCATCCATCCCGAGGAGATACTGGCGGACAATTTTTCCTATCTATTTTTCGGGATAACGGAGCTTGAATCGCCGGAAATCGTCAGGAGAATGGAACAGGTCTTTGAGAAGGCAAGACCACGGTAAAGTCCCCACGGACAGCAAAAGGGGCTGACCAATCGGTCAGCCCCTTTCAATTTGGCTGGGAGACAAGGATTTGAACCTTGATTCACGGAGTCAGAGTCCGTTGTCCTGCCGTTGAACGATCTCCCAATATCTTTTCAGGCGTTCTGAGTCTCTTCCGGTGTCTCGTCCGCCTTCTTTTCCGCTTTCGGCTTTCTTGTTCTCTTGGGCTTTGCCTCTTCACCGGCAACCGCCTCTTTCTTCGGCGTTGCCTTCTTCTTTGCGGGCGCTTTCTCTTTCTTCTCTTTCGCGGGCTTCGCCTCTTTCTTTTCTTTCGCCTTGCCCTTCTCTTTTTCCTTCTCCGGTTCCTTCTTCTGCGTCAGTTCGATGATCGCCATCGGGGCAGCATCACCTTTTCTGAGGCCAATCTTGACCACGCGGGTATAGCCGCCGCTTATGGCCGCGTAACGGTCCCCGATGTCGCCGAAGAGCTTCCTGACAATCCTTTTGTCCCTCAGGAAAGCAAAGGCAAGCCTGAGCGAGTGAAGGTCCTTTCTCTTCGCCAGTGTGATGAGCCTGTCGGCCACCTTCCTGAGTTCCATCGCCTTCGGGTTCGTGGTCTTTATGCTTTCATGATCGAACAGGGCGTTGGCGAGGTTCATGAACA
>MVQQ01000157.1 GCA_002067555.1 Syntrophorhabdus sp. PtaB.Bin184 | reverse complement strand
TGAATACGGCAAGACGTAAGGTGAGGAACATGGCCGGAGCCGGTCAAAGTACTGTAGGGGTGTGACTGGAATGAAGATACTCGTTCATGGCCTGCTGATGATCGCGGTTGCCTTAGGTGTACACGTGCTGTGGTGGAGGATACGTTTGCCGAAGAACCAGATGGGTGGTCTACTGAAGATATTCGTCTCGCTTTTCGTTCTCTGGGCAATATTAATGGTACTCCTGAATACCGTTGAGGAATGTGGCTCAGGTTGTATAGCAGATATATCCGTGCTGGAAGGCATTTATACAGCTTTTTTCTATTTTGCGATGTCATTAACGTATACCCTTGCTTACTCGGCCATAGAAGCTGACAGCCCTTCGTTGACAATCGTAAGGATCATCAGTGAAAGCCCGGGGGGTCGGGTCAGAAAGGATGACCTGTATGGGAGACTCGATTTCGATAGGTTTCTGGAGGCAAGAGTGAGGGCCCTGTTGACTGACAGGATGCTTTTGGAGTCTGCAGGGAGGTATACCGTCACCCGAAAGGGTTACATGGCGGCAAGGATCGTGGTCGTCTACAGACGTGTGATGGGTGTCAAGGACGAGTTAGGGTGATGAGAGATTCTTCGAAGGCAGCGTTGAGGAGAGTGCCAAGTGGTAACGTATGGTAATCTGTTCTTGCCTATCGTAGCAGTGTTGGTGGACATACTGGTACAGGTCACGTCCTACAGGTACGATAGGGGGAAGCGACTTGGCAGGTCGATCTTGCTGGGCCTTTTTACTGGTTTCATCGCCCTTGTTATGATGGAATTGGGTTATTGGCCAAAGGGGTTTGATAACATTGAGAAACTATGCGTGACCTTCGTTGATGTGGTCATATATATAGGTTTTGCGTACTGCTACTTCGGAATCATCGGGCTGGGGATATCGCTCAGGATCAGGATTATAAACATTGCTCTTAACCATGAGGGAGGAATTGACTATGAAGGGTTGGCGAACGAGTTCAACGCGCGAATGCTTTTCGAGAAAAGACTGGAGCGTTTGCTGAAGAGTGGGAAGATCCGCATTGCCAATGACTTCTACTCAATTGGCTCGAAGCTGATTTTGTTCATGTGCAGGACAAGCATTATGATCAAGAAGTGTCTTACAGCCAAGGGAAGTGAGTTTGACTAACGATTGTACAGAGGGGGCTTGTTGCCGAGATATGGATAACCATGATGACACCGGTGTGGATATAACAGTGGTAATTACCTGCTATAATGAGGAAGATTACATAATAGATTCGATTAAGAACGTTATCAGTGCTCTTCAGGATGCTGAGCGCAGTTTTGAGATCATCGTGATTGACGACGTGTCGATGGATGGTTCGGTCAGGGTCATTGAGGACTACATCAGAGACAATCCGGATCATCCCGTCAAGTTGGTTGCAAATCAACGAAATCGAGGACTTGCCTGTAACTTCGTGGAAGGCGCTTTCCTGGGAAAGGGCAGGTATTACAGGCTTTGTTGTGGAGATAACCCGGAACCTGTCGATTCCATGTCCAATCTCTACAAACACATAGGGAAAGCGGATATCCTGATCCCCGTTCACAGGCAGAAGGATATTGTGGGCAAGAGTCTCTACAGGAGGATGTTGTCCAGGGTTTTCACATGCTTCATGGATCTAATAAGCGGTTACAGGATCGGATATTACAATGGACTTGCTGTATATCGAAGGGACCTTGTGATGCGGTGGTCGCCAGTCTCCTATGGCTTTGGGTTTCAGGTCGATACTCTGACGAGGATTCTGGACGAGGAAAGCGTCACATACGCTCAAGTACCGATGTGGGGAGGGATAGACAGAAAGGGGAAGGGCACTACGGCTTTGAGCATACGTCATCTGTTGTCCGTGATACATGCTGTTTTGGAAATAATCCTGAGAAGGACAAGGATGTATCTCTATGACCAGAAAAGAAGAGGATCGAAAGCCGTGCAACTGGAAGGTTTCCCGAAGGATGGTTCGTTATGAGAGATGCTAGTGATCTGAAACACGCCAGATTGATCGAGACCATAATAGAGAACAGGTATCAGAGTCTTTACCATATGCAGGTTGATCTCAAGGACACCACCAGGGATTACTACGTAACGGACTACGGTGTCCGCGCCGGTTTACTGGTGCTGAATGGGAACAGGGTCCTGTTGACGAAGCAATACCGATTGCTGTTGAACGATTATTCACTGGAGATTCCAGGAGGAAAAGTAGAGGAGAATGAAATGCCGGAGGACGCCGCGATAAGGGAGTGTTTTGAAGAGACCGGGGTCCTCTGTTCACGATTAAACCATCTCGTCTCGTATAACCCAAGTCTGGATAACCTGTTCAATCCGACACACATATTCCTTTCATCGAATTTCGAGGTAACCGATAAGGACTATCTGAACGAAGGAGAGGTTGTGGGATGCAGATGGTTGGACCTCGAGGAGTGCTTCAGGATGATATCAAGTTCAGAGATATCGGACACTTTTACGATGATTGCTGTCTTTGCCTACCTCCATCGAATACAACAGGCAGAGCCAATTCACATCAAAGATCCGAAGCGGCGCAATTGCTGACAAGAATACCAACTCTTCGTGAGGATTGAGACCGCCACGTTTCGTGAGCCATTAGCAACGCGCGCTTATCGCGATCTACATACCAGGAGAGCGAATGTACAGTTATCACACTTACACTGAACAGAAACGAGTGCTTGTCACCGGAGGTGCGGGTTTTATTGGGTCTCATTTGTGTGAAAGACTGCTCGCTGACGGCCACGAAGTTATATGCCTTGACAACCTTTTCACCGGCACGAAAGGGAACGTATCACACCTGTTACAACAGGATCGTTTCGAGTTCATTCGGCACGATATAACACGGCCCATCCTCTTGGAAGTGGACTGGATATTCAATCTTGCTTGTCCCGCCAGTCCGATCCATTACCAGTACAATCCTGTGAAGACGACCAAAGTGAACGTCCTTGGAGCTCTGAACATGCTGGGACTCGCGAAACGTGTCCGTGCGCGTATTTTTCAGGCGTCGACAAGTGAAGTTTACGGAGACCCGGAGATACATCCGCAGAACGAGCTGTACTGGGGCCATGTCAACCCTGTTGGCAGAAGAAGCTGTTACGACGAAGGTAAGCGCGTCGCTGAGACTCTTTTCTTCGATTATATGCGCCAGAACAGCGTCGATATAAAAGTTGCGCGTATCTTCAACACCTATGGACCACGAATGCGTCCAAATGATGGCCGGGTGGTGATCAATTTTGTCGCACAGGCATTGTCCGGGGAGCCTATCACAATCTATGGCAGTGGGAACCAGACGAGATCTTTCACTTTTATCGATGATATGATCGAGGGAATCATCAGAATGATGGACTACGAGACTGAGGAGTTCGAGATCCGGGAAGACTATACCAGGCCCGCCCTGTCCGGTTTCCCCGGACCGGTCAATCTGGGTAATCCGATAGAGACTTCCGTTCTGGATCTGGCCAGAACGATCATAGAGGTTACGGGCTCGTCATCGCGAATCGTACATGGGGAACTTCCGGAGGATGATCCAAGACGCCGTTGCCCCGACATTGCACTGGCCATGAAGACACTGAAGTGGCAGCCTTCCACGACTTTGAAAGAGGGGCTCAAGGCGACAACTCTGCACTTTATGGAAATGGAACGGCGCAAGGGAGAATTGTTCATAAACACCCCAACCGGACTTTGATACTGGTGTGAATATCTGACGTTGGCTTCAATGGTGAACGGCTGAGAGTTCGTGACATTGGAACTCTTATAGGTTCCATGAAGTTAAGGGTTTACAGGATGTACGGACGATTGTCAGATCGGAGCTTGGTGTGGGAACGCTAAGGGTCTTCCTTGCCGTATTGGTTGCTCTCGCCCACATAAACATGTTCGAGCCTTCCTTGTCCGTTGGACTGTACGGGGCGATGTTCGCCGTGCGCGTCTTCTTTCTTATGTCTGGATTCTATATGGCCCTCGTATTGGAAACCAGGTACAAAGACAGCATCCTGGCTTTCTACAAGGCGAGGGCGCTAAGGCTTTACCCTGTTTATTGGGTTACTTTGATCCTCACCGTAGTGTTCTTGGTGGTGATGCTTGGCCAGTTGCATACGTTTGCTTACTGGGCGGAGTTGTTCAAGAACCCAAGGTCGTGGTGGTTGATTCCGCCGGTGCTACTGTCAAATGTTTCGTTTTTCGGCATAGATTTTATGTATTTGTTTACGGTCAATACCAGTCAGGGGTCGCTGATCTATTACAAGTGCGCCTCTGCTTCAGACCTGGCCTTGCGTTTCTTCGTCCTCGTGGGTCCGGCGTGGGCCATGGCCACACAGGCGACGTTTTACCTGATAGCGCCGTTCATTATGAAACTGCGAAGGCGAAATATGGCGATCCTTATCCTTTTTTCTCTTGCTTTGTTCTATGTTCCTCTTTTCATGGGGCTCCCCGTCTTGCCCGATTCGAGATACCTGTTCAGTGCAAACCTGTTCCTCTTCTTGTTCGGATATCTGTCGTACTTGCTCTACAAGAGCTTGAGGCCGCATCTTGAAGAGTTTCCGTACAGTTTCCTGGCAATTCCCTTCTCCATTCTGCTGACGGGCGTTTATGCTTATTACTATCCGTCGATCTCTGCCTGTAAGGATGGTATGCTCATAACGTGGACCTTTCTTGAGCCCGTGTTCATAGTTGTCTTGGGTTCCTTCATCCCTTTCATGTTTGTCGCAACTAAGGACATAAAATGGGACCGTGCGATTGGAGAACTGGCGTATCCGATATACGTCATACACATATTTGGACTGGAGATCTCGACCAAGCTGTTGAGTTGCACGCAGTTGTCATGGATAGATACGGCAACGGAAAGGATCGCCTATCACCTGACGATTATCATCGCCTTCGCAGTGTTGCTTCTTGTACTCGTCATGCGTCCGATCACCAATTGGGTAAACAGGAATCATAACAGGGTTCGCAAGGCGAAGCCGTCGGACGGCCAGGTGACGAGAATCCTGAATACGGCGTCGAGCGATGAAAGCTGACCAACCGCGTCGTTGTTGAAGAAGGCTCACCCGAACACAGTTTAGTCCGGTAGCGCGTCCCCCGTGGATTCCATAACGGCTTTTCTGACCTCTTTACGGTTTCCCAGGTAGACGAATACGAAACTCAGGCTCAGCGAAATCGCAATCATCTGGTAAACGGTCACAATAGTGGCACCGATGCTTCCGGAGCGGGCGCCGAACCACAGAAACAGGTTGTAGAACGCCACCTGGCCCACGCCAATGCCCGCGGGTGCAACCGGAAGCGACAGCATCAGGATACCAATGGGTATAGCCGTAAGGTAAGATGTCAGGGAAACCACGTTTTCGCCCATGTCCCTGCCGATGACGTAGAACATGTAGATGTTAAGGATGTCGATGAGGATGGTTATGCCGACGGCCTTCAATAACCGTGTTTTCTGATGGGCATAGACATGAAAGGCGTCATATGTTTTTAAAAGGAACTCCTTTTTTGGAAGCCTGTAGACAAGCTTCTTGACCCCTATCGAGATGAAAAGATTCTTGACCCTCTTTGAAAAGACACAGGCCGCCGCCACGAAGGAACAGGCGATGTAGAAGGCTATGGCAAAGGCAAGCACTTGAAGCTGATGGTTTGACATCATGATCTTATGGTTGAAGAAGAGGGCGACAAAGGCCACTATTATGATGGCCTGAAAACCTATGATCCGGTCTATGAGGATCGTCATGACGGCGCCGACCTTCCGGCTTCTGTTGTCCTTGGCGATGTAGAAGGCCTTTACGAGGTCTCCACCCAGCGCCCCGGGCATGAAGCTGTTGAAGAACATGCCTATGCAGTTGATCCTCAGAACGGCCTTGAAGGTCGTGGTGATGCCCTGCCAGAGGAGCAGATAGTACCACCGCGTGGTGGTGAGCAGGACGACCGTGAGGAGAGCGAGAACGATCTTGAAGATCATTGTCTTCTTGTGGAGGATCTGGGAGATCTGGGCAAGGTCGAGTTTGCCCGTCGCGACCATGTAATATATTATCAAAGCGGCAAAGCAGAGCTTGAGCACGGTTACGGCATAGCTTTTCATTCTGTCGTTGGTTTTCATTATCGTGTACCCTGGCGGTGAACTCGGGATTGCAGATACGACGTATTATTATACTATTTCCGGGAATTTGCAATAGTCTTCTCGGCGGGTCGTCTTCATGGGAAGATTGAGGAGTTTTGTCGCATCGCAGGTCCTTCAGATCAGAAAGGGCGACAGGAGGGTCCTGCTGAGAAAGATACTCCACATCCTTCTGCTGGTGCCGGGTGTGGTGATCGTGCTTATCCTGCGCTTCATGAGCAGATGGGTGCATGTCCGTTTCGGGCAATTGCTGAGCCACAGGATCGGACACTATGCGGCCAACACCGAGGTGTACCTGTGCCGGCGCGATACTTTTCCCGCGGACAGGAAGTTCGTCGACCTTTTTTACAACTCCGAACCCGTGAGCAATGAGCAGTTGTACCGCATGTGGAAGAGAGTAATATGCATCAACGGCTTCATAAGATACCTCTATCGCTTCACCTTCCTCGTTCCCGGAGGTTCGGAGCACCGACTCCAGATGGGCGGGTTCCTCGACAGGGATACGGGAGCGCTCATGGCGGACACACCGCCCCATCTCACATTCACGCGGGAGGAAACGGTCTCCGGTGGTGAATCCCTGAAGAATATGGGTGTCTCTGAGGGCACGCCTTTCATCTGTTTTCACGCCAGGGATCCGGTCTATCTGAGCCGGAAATACCCCCAGTATGACTGGAGCTACCACGATTACCGCAATTCCGAGATAAACAACTTTCTTCCCGGGGTGGAAGAATTAGTGAAGAGAGGCTACCGGGCTCTTCGCATGGGTTCCCTTGTCGGGCAGCAACTGAGAACGGACAATCCCGAGATCATCGATTACGCGTCCAATGGAAGCAGATCGGAATTTCTTGACGTATTCCTGAGTGCTCACTGTCGTTTCTTTTTGAGTACCGGTACCGGCCTCGACGCTATCCCCATGGTGTTCAGGAGGCCCATCGTGTACGTGAATTTCTCACCCGTCGAGTATGTCCACAGCTACGTTCGGGACAGTCTGACGATATTCAAGAAATACTGGCTCGCCGGGGAGCAGCGTTTCATGACCTTCAGAGAGATCATAACATCGGGGGCAGGGAGGTTCATGGATTCCGCCGACTACGCGCGGCATGGCATAGAGCTCAAGGAGAACACGCCGGAGGAGATCCGGGACGTGATGCTGGAGATGGACGAGCGGTTGAACGGGACATGGCGGGAGAGTGAGGAAGATGAAGAACTGCAGCGGAGATTCTGGTCGCTCATCCCGGAGAGTGAACTCAACGGCGTCGTCAGGGCGCGCATTGGCGCGCAGTACCTTCGCGACAACAGGAATCTTTTGGACTGATGAATATCAAACAGCTCGACTTCTTTCTTTTTATCTTCAGGAAGTATCCCCTTCTGATCGTCCTGAACATCTCCTGCCTCGTCGTCGGCGGGTTGATCGACGCTGTGTCGATAATTTCCCTCATCCCGGCCGTGGACCTCTTCGTAAATCCCGACCTGCAGAATGTCAGCGCCTCGACCCGATACATCATCGAGGCCATGAAGTATGCCGGCATATCCCCGAGCCTGGGGAGCGTGCTCGCGATCTTCGTGCTCCTCGTGCTCGTGAGAAGCATATTTTACATATTTTCGCGGTATTTCATCGTAAAGACCAGGTACAGACTGCAGGGCAACGTCCTTATCGGCACCTTCGAGGACTTCTTCAATGCCAGGTGGGCCTTCTTCGCCCGCAACAAGCAGGGCATTCTTCTCAACACCTTCACACGTGAGATCACGAACGTGGGAGAGGCCTACGAGGTCATATCGAACTATATCGCCTACATCCTGCAGTGCTGCATATTCATACTCGTGCCCTTCTATATCTCATGGAAGGTCGCGATGGTGAGCCTTGGATGCGCCATCGTGTTCATGCTGCCCTTCGTTTTCTTCGGGAAGGTAGGCTACAGACTGGGGCAGATCAACACGAAGATGGCTAACAAGATGATATCCGTCGTTCAGGAGAGCGTCAGCTCAGCCAAGATCATTCTCGGCTTCGGCAGGCAGGCGCAGAGCCAGTCGTCCCTGGCAAAGGCGTTCGATGCGCTGAGCAGAGCCACCATCAAGTCACAGACGCTGACGAACGCGATACCCCAGATGTATTACCCTTTCGGCATACTGGTCCTCGTTATCACGATGTACGTGGGGAGGACATTCGCGAACACCCTATCGGAGATCGTCGCTGTCCTCTATTCTTTCATGCGCATCCTGCCCATCGTCGGCAACATCATGGCCCAGAGGACATACGTGAATCACTTCTTTCCCAGCTACGAACAGGTGACGGGACTGAGGCGAAACGCGGTGGAATTGAGGCAGACATCGGGAACAAGACCCTTTCCCGGCCTCAACAGCGCCGTACGTCTCGAAAAGGTGAGCTTCGCCTACTCGGACGACGAAGCCGTCCTGCGGGATGTGGACATGGACATCCGCAAGGGCAAAATGATAGCGGTGGTCGGGCGGTCGGGTTCCGGCAAGTCCACATTGATAGACATCATAATGGGATTCAACCAGCCCCTGCAGGGGACGATCAGCATAGACGGCATTCCCCTTCGGGAGTTTGACATTCTCTCGTACAGGAATCGTCTGGGGTATGTGCCCCAGGAGAGCACCCTCTTCAACATGTCCATCCGAGACAACCTGCTGTGGGCGAAGGAAGACGCCACGGAAAGCGACATCGTCGAGGCCTGCGACATCGCCAACGCCTCGGAGTTCATCAGGGACCTTCCCGAAGGGTATGAAACGATGGTGGGGGACAGGGGGGTACGGCTGTCGGGAGGGCAGATCCAGAGGATAGCCCTGGCAAGGGCCGTGCTCAGAAAGCCCGACATCCTCATTCTCGACGAGGCCACCAGTTCTCTCGACACCCAGTCGGAGCGCCTCATACAGCACGCGATCGAGAACATCGCGAAGAGCACGACGGTCATCATCGTGGCCCATCGACTCTCGACAATCATCAACGCCGACCACATATACGTCCTGGAAGAGGGGCGTGTCATAGAGGAGGGGACGCACGCTGAACTGATAAGCAAGAACGGTTCGTTCAGCAGGATGCACCTGATAGACACGGACGCGGGAAGAGAGAGGAAGGCGGAAGGAAATAACGAAGATGATGCGAGAAGTCCGTGAACGAATGAAAGAGAGACGAGGGAGATGAAGAACACAACCTGTTATCTTTGTGGTGGTAAAGAGCTCGGGAAGAGGCCCGGGAAGGTTCGGGACAACCCTGACCTCGAGGTGTACGAGTGCCTGTCCTGCGGTCTGGTATTCCTTTCGTCATTCGAGCATATCCATGACAAATTCTATGAATCCTCCGGCATGCATGACGGCGAGGTGGATATACGGTCCTGGGCCGTTGAGACGGCGTGGGACGACGACAGGAGATTCGAGTTCCTCAAGGTCTTGATGGAGAACAGGTCGGTCCTTGATTTTGGATGCGGCAACGGCGGCTTTCTCCTGAAGGCCAGGGCGGCCGCGTCCCGGGTGGCGGGGATAGAGCTGGAAGAGCGGCTGCAACCCTATTTCAGGGAAAGAGGGCTCACCGTGCATGCCTCCATGGAGGATGTGACGGACACCTTCGATATCATAACGTTGTTCCATGTCCTCGAGCACATAGCCGATCCGGTGAACACGCTGGAAAAACTTGCCACACGGCTTGCCCCGGGAGGTTCCATGATCGTCGAGGTGCCGAACGCGAGCGACGCTCTCCTCACTCTGTACGAGAATGAGGCCTTCTCTCGATTCACATACTGGAGCCCCCACCTTTTCCTCTACACCGGCTCGACGCTGGAGAAGGTGGCGAAGAAGGCGGGGCTCAGGACCAATTATATAAAACAGGTCCAGAGATATCCGTTGTCCAACCACCTTCACTGGCTGTCCAAAGGGAAACCGGGGGGTCACAAGACGTGGAGCTTTCTCGACAGCGACTCGCTCCACGCGGCCTACGAGAAACAGCTGGCCTCGATCGGATGCTGCGACACCATCATCGCAAGCTTCTCGCTGGCGGAAAAGTGAGGCCAGGGCGCTTATCCGGTTGTGGGTAGGATATATTGGATAGACCGAGGAGAATAGCATGGGTGGAGAGGTTGACGGTGCCGGGCGTCGCCGCCTTTCTCGCCAGGTATTTGGTTTCCGACCTTGAGGTGAGGTTCGACGAACACAGAGTCTCGCGGTACGCGCGGGCAGTGCTGGAAATGATGAAGGGAACGGAATGGGGAGGAAGGTTTTTGCCCGCCGGACTGGCCCTCAATCTGAAGGACGAGAAGGGATACGCTCTGGACTACCACAGGGCCGATGACCTGTCAGCGGCGGTCGAGCTTTTTTGCCGGGAAAGGATACCCGATGAGCCACTGTGGTTCCGGAATATGACAAAAAGCTACCTGTCATCGTATCTCGATTCCCACGTCACATTCATCACGATGGCCTTGAAGCGCATCTCCGAGACAGGGGGATCCCTCAACGAATTGCATCTCGAGGGAGATTTTGCGAACCACATTCTCAGAAGGTATTATGCCTTAAAAGGTATCAGGGTGAAACAGTCCCTCCCCTGTGCCGCGTGGCTCCGCATGATGGCAAAACCGGTGTATCTCTCGGTGAGGGCTTTTCTCTCGGGGGTTTTCCGAAAAGAGATCGTGGGCACCGTAAAAGGCGGACAGGGCAAGAACTCGGTGTGGATCGAGTATGAACCTCACCATGGCGTGTGGGTGGATTTCCGGGAATTCCTGAGCACGGCGAGGTGGGATTTTGACGGGGATATCGTCTATTATCTCGATAGGCCGGATACGCCCGTCACGAAGGAAACCACAGACTCCCTGGAAGCGATGGGGTTCAAATGGGTGGACCTGCATGGATTCAGGCATGGATCGATATCGCTCAGGGACATGGCCGGCGCTCTTTTCTCTTGCCTCGGATCGTTTCGTGTTTCCCAGCCGGCGTGGGTCTTTTTCTTCAGAATGAATTTCATGGTGACGAGGCAGATATATCTCGGCCTCTTCAGGACCTTCAATGTCAGGATCCTCATCCAGCACCAGGAGACGTCGTGGGCGCAGGAGGCTGAGGCGCAGGCCGTGAAGGAAGCGGGGGGTATCATGGTGGGACTTCACTGGTCCAATTACATAAACCACGCTTATCCCTCCCACCTGACGCCGCAGCATGTGTTCTTTGCCTGGGGAGAGGCGCACTATGACCTCCTTGAGAGAAAGGGCAACACGGTCGAGCACATCCTGCCATCCGGCCTCTGGATAAGAGAGGCGTCACACGCGGTAAGGCCCCATCTTGATCTCTCCCCCGAGGTCAGGTTTGTCATGAGTGTCTTTGACGACAACGGAGCGTACAATCTGAGTCAATCTCCCGAGACCCTTTCGGCATTCTACATGTCCATTCTTCACGTGATGGAGGAGAACAGGGATCTGGGGGCGGTTATCAAGAGCAAGGCCTATCGTCTCGAGGACATATCTTCGCTTCCACTGGGCGACAGAATAGTTGAGAAGATGAAAGGCCTCATGGGGGAGAAACGGATGGTTGTCTTTGACTTCAGGCAGCATTCTCCTGTTGTCGCAGCGAAGCTGTCCGACCTGTCGGTGTGCTACGGCATAAACTCCGCCGGCATCATCGCGGGCCTTCACGGCTGCAGGGTGGTATGCTGGGATTGCACGGGATGGCTGCGCTTCCCCATTTACAGGGAGGAGGGCCAGCAGGTCATCTTCCGGACTCTCGAGGGGCTCGAGGACGCCATCGCGAGGTTTGCCTCCGGTGACATAGGGGTGGGTGACTTTTCTCGCTGGAGGAAGATCATCAACTATTACGATGATGTCAACGGAAGGGAAAGGATCCGGGATTTCATCGACACCTTCATGGGCTCTCTGGCCAACGGCAGGGACCGGGAGTCGTCCATAGACCACGCGGTGGTCGAGTACAAGACAAAATACGGCGTCTCAGACGACTTCTACAGGTCCGGGCGATGGTGGAATTGAGCATGGGGCGCTGGGCTCATACGAGAAGGAGGAGCGATACGTGATCCAGGTAGTCTTGCTTGATATAGACGGGGTCCTGACGGACGGTGCGGTCTACATAGGTCCCGATGGTGAAGAGACAAAAAGGATATCCTTCAAGGACATCGATGCCATCTTTGAGCTCAAGCGGAGAGGGGTCAAGATAGGTTTCATCTCCGGCGAGAACAACAGGTTCACCGATTTCGTGAAGAAGAGATTCTCTCCTGACTACTTCATCGCGGGTACGAAGGACAAGCTTGCCTCCTTCAGGGAGCTGTCCGAGAGGGAGGGCCTCGACGAATCCTCGGTCTGTTTCGTCGGCGATTCAAAGAAGGATATGGAGTTGCTGGAGTATCTTCAGCAGAGTTTCGCCCCTTCCGATGCCGAGGAAGAGGTGAAGAGGTGCGCCACTGTGGTGACAGGCGCGCAAAGGGGTTGCGGTGTCATCTGCGAGGTCGCGGGCCATGTACTTGGCGGGCCCACGAAAGCGTGCGGCCCTGTCGGGAAGGGGACTGTCGCTGCCGGGGCAGCGGGGCTCGTCCGGGAAAGGCTGGAGGAGCACGGTAGAGTGATGGACGCGCTCCTCGGGGACAACGATTGTCTGGCAGTCATTGCGGTCGTGGCAGAGGTTGCCACGGCATCCCTGCGACAGGGAGGGACCCTTTTCTTCTGCGGCAACGGGGGCAGCGCGGCGGACTCGCAGCATATAGCGACGGAGATGGTAAGCAGTTTCCTCTTGAAGAGACGGGCCCTGGCGGCGGAAGCTCTCAGCGTAAACACATCGACGCTGACGGCCATCGGGAACGACACATCATTCGACGAGGTGTTCTCCCGGCAGCTCGAAGCGCGCGGACGCAAGGGTGATGTCCTCTTCGCGATATCGACGAGCGGGAATTCAAAGAACATAACAAGGGTGCTTCAGACGGCAAGGTCCATGGGCATCACGACGATAGGCATGACGGGCAACAATGACGGGTGCCTTGTCAGGAGGCTTTCGGACCATTGCATATCCGTGCCATCGGCTTCGACGCCGAGGATACAGGAAGCTCATATTGCAATTGCGCATATAATCTGCGAAATTATAGAAACAAATCTATGCGGGTAAGGAGGAGGATGTGTCAATTTTCATTATTGCCGAGATCGGTATAAACCACAACGGTGATATCGGGATAGCAAAGGACCTCATCACGGTCGCAAAGGAGGCCGGTTGCGACGCCGTGAAATTCCAGAAGCGGACCATCGAACTTGTGTATTCGAAGGAATTGCTTGATAGTCCCCGGGAGAGTCCCTGGGGGGCGACCCAGAGGGCGCAGAAAGAGGGACTCGAGTTTGGATACGAGGAGTACAAGGAGATAGACCGGTTCTGCGGGGAGGTGGGCATTGAGTGGTTCGCCTCGGCCTGGGATCTCGAGAGCCAGAAGTTCCTCAGACAGTTCAACTGCAAGTACAATAAGATAGCATCCGCCATGTTGACCTATGAACCTCTTCTCGAGATGGCAGCTTCGGAGAAGAAGCACACCTTTATTTCGACGGGGATGAGCACACTCGAACAGATCGACCGTGCCGTGGAGATATTCCGCAACGCCGGGTGCCCCTTCGAGCTCATGCACTGCATCTCCACGTATCCCATGGAGGATGAGGACGCGAACCTCAACTGCATCAACACCCTGAGGGAGCGCTACAAGTGCAATGTCGGATACAGCGGACACGAGGTCGGGTTGGCGGTATCATACGCGGCCGCGGCGCTCGGCATAACCTCTCTCGAGAGGCACGTGACCCTCGACAGGGCCATGTATGGTTCCGACCAGGCGGCCTCCGTGGAGCCCATGGGTTTGAAGAGCCTTGTCGGTGCCGTCAGAAAGATAGAGAAGGCCATGGGCGATGGTGTGATCGGCGTCCTCGCGAAGGAAGTCCCCATCAGCAAAAAGCTCAGGGCTCATTTCCACAAGGAATACTAGCAGAATGAATTCTTACAGGATCGGCGTCATGCAGGGGCGCCTGTTGCCCAAATATATGGGGCGATACCAGGCGCATCCCCTGGGATACTGGCAGGAGGAGTTTGCTCTTGCCAGAGCTCTTGGACTCGAGTTCATAGAGTTCATCCTGGACCATAACGATGTCGAGATGAACCCTCTCATGTCGGAAGAGGGAGCGAGAGAGATCAAGGCCCTTTCCGACGAAACAGGGGTGCGTGTCGTTTCCATATGCGCCGACTATTTCATGGAGGCACCATTGAGCAGCGCCTCCCCGGATGTATCGGCGAGGAGCGTCGAGGTCCTGCGGCGGCTGACTCAGAACGCAGGACGTTTTCTCGGTGTGAGGGACATCGTGATACCCTGCGTCGACCAGTCTTCCCTGAAAGATGATGAGGAGATAGAGAGGTTTGCCGGGAAGGTCCTGCCCCTTGCGGGTTTGGCGGCCGACAATGGAGTGCGGTTTTCTCTCGAGACCGACCTGGCACCGCGGCCCTTCGCGGACCTCCTTACACGGCTGGGGTCGGATGTGTTCTCCGTCAATTACGACACGGGCAACAGCGCCTCCCTCGGTTACGACGTGCGCGAGGAGTTCGCGGCGTATGGAAAAAGGATCACCGACGTCCACATTAAGGACCGCATGCGCGGCGGGGGGTCGGTGGTGCTGGGGACGGGGGACACAGATTTCGACACCTTCTTCGCCTTACTGGGAGAGGTGGGATATGACGGGCCTCTCATCATGCAGGCCTATCGCGACGATGAGGGGGTGGCGGTTTTCAAGACGCAACTCCAATGGTTGTCGGATAGATTAGGATTATCGACACAGCGCTAAACGGCGCCACCAGTCGTCATCCCGGACTCGATCCGGGATCCAGGGATTATCTGTAGCCCCACATTTCTCCTGGATTCCGGCCTTCGCCGGAATGACGTGAGAGAGAAGGCTGGCGCCAAATAGCGAATTTGAAGAGAACGAGGAACTACACATGAAGACGTATGCTATTATTCCCGCGCGGGGTGGGTCGAAGGGTGTTCCGAAGAAGAACATCAAGCCCCTTGCCGGGCATCCGCTCATTGCTTATTCCATAGCCGCGGGGCTTTTGTGCAAGGACATCGAACGGGTCGTCGTCTCCACGGACTCTCCCGAGATCGCCGACATCGCGAAGAACTACGGGGCGGAGGTCCCCTTCATGAGACCCGCCGAGCTGGCCGTAGACACGTCGCCGAACATAGAGTTCATCCTCCATGCCCTCGACTGGTTCAAGACGAACGAGGGCGTGGAGCCCGATATACTCGTCCAGCTCCTTCCGACGACGCCCCTTCGGGACCCGGAGGTCATCTCCGACGCGATAAGGGCGATCGGGTCCTCCCCCGGTGACGTCACGTCCTTGAGGTCCGTTCAGGAACTGCCGGAACCCCCGCAGAAGATGATGTGTATAAAAAACGGCCTGCTCGATGGTTTCTTCCCCGACGACCCCAGGCCCGAGTACTACAACCTCCCCCGGCAGACCTTCCCGCCGGCCTATCATCCCAATGGCTACGTGGAGATCATAAAGACCGATTTTGTCCGGAGCGGGAAAGGCCTCTTCGGCCCCAGGGTCAAGGCCTTCGTCACACCCGTCATCGTCGAGATAGACCGCATGGAGGAATTCGAATATCTTGAATATATCATCGCGGCGAAGGGACACCCTTTGAGCGATCACCTGGGGCGCGAGCGCGCCTGACAGGTGCGTGAGCTGATACTGGAGGAATAATGGCAGGTTCCCGCTTCTCTCTCGTTCCCGAAGATGTACCGAAGGTGGATACGAAGTACCGCCGGATAGCGACGATGATCCCCGTGCCCGAATCGGTACCCGTCTTCGAGGACCTCGAACGGTTCGAGTCGATCTCCATGCACGGCCAGCTTCCCGTCTTCTGGGACAGGGCCGAAGGTTTCCAGGTCTACGACGCCTGGGGCAACAAATGGCTCGATTTCTCGAGCACCATATTCGTCACCAACGCGGGCCACGGTAATGAAAGGATACGGGACGCCATACGGTCCGTCGTCGACAGACCGCTTCTTCACACCTATACCTACGCGTCGCGGGAGAGGGTGAATTACATAAAGTATCTCATCGACAACACGCCGGATCAGTTCGAGAAGGCATTCCTCTTGTCCGCTGGTACGGAGGCGACGGAATGCGGCATGAAGCTGATGCGAATGCATGGTTTCAAGGAAGGGAAGAAAAGGCCGGGTATCATCGGGTTCGAGGGGAACTGGCACGGCCGGACGATGGGGGCCCAGATGATGAGCTACAATCCGGCTCAGAAGGAATGGATAGGTTACCTGGACCCCAACATCTACCATCTCCCCTTTCCCTACCCCTGGAGGCCGAAGGCCGTCGAAGACCCCGAGCGGTACTTCTACGACAACATCGACGACCTCATGAGGACACAGGGTCTCAGTGCGGATGACGACCTTTGCGGTTTCATGATAGAGACCTTTCAGGGGTGGAGCGCGGCGTTCTACCCGCCGCCCTTTGTCAAGGCCTTGGAGCGGTTCGCGAGAGACCACGGGATGCTCATCGCCTTCGACGAGATGCAGGCCGGTTTCGGCAGAACGGGCCAACTCTTCGGATACATGCACTACGGTGTTGAGCCCGACATCTTGTGCTGCGGGAAAGGGGCGAGTTCCAGCCTTCCTTTGTCGATCGTCCTCGGCAGGCGGGAGATCATGGACCTTCCCGAGATCGGGTCGATGAGCTCGACCCATTCGGCCAACCCCATGGTCTGCGCCGCGGGACTCGCGAACATGCGGTACATACTGGAGGAAGGGCTCATCGAGAGGTCGCGTGTCCTGGGAGAGCTCTTCCATGAAAGGTTGAACGGCATAAAGGAGAGGTTCTCCGGCGTCATCAATTACGTGCTCGGCACGGGTCTTCTCGCCGCCCTTCATTTCAATGACGGGGACGGGAATCCCCTTGCGGACCTGGCGACGCGGGTGAGCGAGAAGGCCATGAAGAAAGGACTTCTCGTCGTCCACACGGGCAGGGAGACGATAAAGCTGGCCCCGCCGCTCACGATCACCGAGGAGGCCCTGCTGGAAGGTATCGACGTCCTGACGGAGACGATCTCGGAATGTGTCGGTGAGAGGTGACATGGCCCTCTCGGTGCGTCACGCGGGGCTTGTCGTAAGGGACCTCGAGAGGTCGCTGGCCTTCTACAGGGACATCATCGGGCTCAAGGTCCGGGCGAGGATGACGGAATCGGGGGAGTACATCGAAAGGGTGGTCGGTATCCCGGGAGCCGTCCTGGAATGGGCGAAGCTGGAATGCCCGGAAGGCTCGCTGGTCGAACTCATCGAGTACAAGAAAGGCATGGATTCGACGGGAGACCCGGGAAATGCGGCGGCGGACAGGCGGGGGTTCTCACACGTTGCCTTCACGGTTCGCAATATAGATGACCTGTACAGGACGCTTGAGGGCCGGGGGTTCCACTGCAACAACCCGCCCGAGCCGTCGCCTGACGGTCTCGTCAAGGTAATGTATTGTCACGACCCCGACGGCATCATAGTGGAACTCGTCGAGGAGCTTAATAAATGATCTCAAGGAGCGTAACGAGCGAATGGATGTGATAACGGCTGCGAAGAGACCGCGGGTGCTCTTCATCGTACACGATGTGTACCAGGAAGACAATTTCTTTCCCATGGGCCCGGGCTATCTCACGGCCGCTCTCAAGAGGGCCGGCTGCGATGTCGAGGTCTACGCGATGGACGTGTTCCATTACACGAATGACGAACTGGCGAACCATCTTGATTCGTCACGGTACGATCTCATATGTTGCGGCTTTCTTGCCGGGCGTTTCAGGGAGACGATACTGGGTCTCTCCGACACGGTCAATGCCCACAAGAAGGACGCGTGGTACGTCCTCGGGGGGCATGGCCCATCACCCATTCCCGAGTATATCCTGAGGACGACGGGAGCGGACGTGGCGGCGATCGGCGAGGCGGAGCTGACCATCGTCGAGCTGGCACGGTGCAAGGTGGACGGCGGCGATCTGGCCGACGTCAGGGGTATTGCCTACCGGGAGAACGGTGGGATCCGCATAAACGAAAGAAACAGACCCGTCCGTGACCTCGACGCCCTCGGTTCGCCCGCATGGGAGCTGTTTCCCATGGAGAAGTACACGACGTGCCTGAAGTTCCCGGGGATGTCCCGGGACGACCGCGCCTTCGCCGTCCTGTCCAACCGGGGATGTGTCAACCGCTGCAATTTCTGTTACCGTCTCGAAAAGGGCATCAGGGGGAGGAGCATTCCCAGCATCATCGAAGAGATGCGGGTGCTCCAGGAGACGTACGGGATCACCTACTTTTTTTTCATCGACGAGCTTTTCGTCTATTCGAAGAAGAGGATACGGGATTTCGGAAAGGCACTGAAGGAGAGCGGCATAAAGGCCATGCTCAACGTGGAAAGCCGCGTCGACGTCTTCGACGAGGAGATAGTGGAGATACTCAAGGAGATAGGATGTGTCTTCATCAACATCGGCTTCGAATCCACCTCTCAGAAGGTCCTCGACAGGATGCACAAGAACGTTACGGTGGAGCAGAACTACCGGGCGGCGGAGATCACGAGATCGATGGGCATCGGGGTGGGTCTCAACTGTATATGGGGCGAGCCCGGGGACGACGAGCAAACCCTGAAGAGCAATGTGGATTTCATAATGAAGTACAACCTTTACGACCAGATACGGACCATACGGCCCGTTACCCCTTACCCCGGGTGCGACCTGTACTACGACGCCATCGAAATGGGGCTCCTCACGGGTCCCGAGGATTTCTTCGAAAGATTTGTCAACTCCGATCTCATAACGGTCAATTTCATGGGTATACCCGACAAGCGCTGCTACGAGCTTCTCCTTGACGCGAACAGGCGTCTCATAACGGACCATTTCGAGCATACCAGCGGGGACATGGCGGCGGCGAAGGATCTCATCGAGAAGTTCAGGCAGCTCTACGCCGGCGAGATAACGACCTTCAGGGGCGCGAGGAGCGACGACAGCCTGGAGCACAAGAGAAAGAGCCTGTGAGTCGATAATGGCCGACTACCTCGAGGTGGTGTACAGTGAGAAAGAGCGTCCTTACACGAGCTATCCGGCCGAGCTGTGCCGACATCTGTTCCACCGTTTCCGGATGGTGCCAGGCATGGCCTTTCTCGAGGCGGGGTGCGGCAGGGGCGAGTTCCTGAAAGGGTTCCGGGACCTGGGGCTCGACGCGTGCGGCGTCGATATCTCGGAAAAGGCCCCGGCCTTCTGCCCCGATGTTCCCGTCAGGGTGTCCGACATCGAGAGGGAAGGCATTCCTTACGATGACGATACCTTCGACATAGTCTACTCCAAGTCCGTGCTCGAGCACTTTCACGACCCCGAGCGTTACATGGAAGAGGCCAAAAGGGTCTTGAAGAAGGGCGGCATGCTCATTACGCTCGTTCCGGACTGGGAATCATGCTACAGGATATACTTTGACGACCACACGCACAAGAGCCCCTTCTCGGTGGTTTCGCTCAGGGACATCTACGGGATGTACGGGTTCGTGGACATCGAGGTGTTCAAATTCAGGCAGTTGCCTCTCGTGTGGAAATACCCGGTCCTCAATTACCTGTGCCGTGCCGTCGCGCCCTTCGTTCCGGTGCGGACGAAGGTGAAGGCATTGAGATGGTCGAGGGAGCTCATGCTTGTGGGCTACGGCGTGAAGCCCGGGAATGATGGAAAGGGAGAGTGAGAGTGGACCTTGAGCTGACAGGAAAACGGGTTCTTGTCACGGGATCGACGCGGGGGATAGGCCGCGCTACGGCAGAGCACTTCCTCAAGGAAGGAGCAAGGGTGGTCCTGACAGGCCGCGGCGAGGCGGGCCTGACAAGGGTGAGAGACGAACTCGCCTCTCGCCACGCGGCATCGGATGTACTGTGCCGGGCCTGCGATTTCAGGTCCCCCGCGGACATACGGGCACTGAGAGAGTTCATCGCTTCATCCTGGGACGGTCTCGATATCCTTGTGGCGAATGTGGGGTACGGGGTCAGTGTCCCCGATCCCATACCGGGGAAGGAGCACATGGAAGAGGTTTTTGCGGAGAACCTTCACAGCGCCATCGATTCGGCCCGGGAGTTCCTTCCTATCGTCGCGGCATCTCGGGGAAGCATCGTTTTCGTGTCATCCATAGCCGGGGTGGAGGCGTTCGGAGCGCCCGTCGATTACTCCGTCGCGAAGACGGCGGTCATCGCCTTTTCGAAGAACCTCGCCCGAAGGGTGGCGGACCGGGGTGTACGCGTCAACTGCGTGGCCCCGGGCAATGTCTATTTCGAAGGAGGAAGCTGGGACATGAAGCTGAAGAACGACGCGGAACGTGTAAAGAGCATCATAGAATCGACGGTCCCCATGAAGCGGTTTGCCGACCCTGCCGAGATAGCGGACGCTATACTCTTTCTGTCCTCCCCGCGCGCCTCCTTTATCACGGGTGCCTGCCTCATCGTCGACGGCGGGCAGACGACAACACTTTATTGACCATGAAGAACATATTCGACATAAAAGAAAAAGTTGTCGTAATCACGGGCGGTACGGGGTTTTTGGGAAAGAGACACGCCTCGATCATAGCGGATGGAGGCGGCGTGCCCGTAATTCTTGACCTCAGGAAGAAGCTCATCGACGCCTTCGTCAGTGAATTGAACGAGAGGTACGGCACCGGGGCGTCCGGTTACCGCGTCGACATTACGCGGGAAGAGGAAGTGGCGGGGGCGTGCCGAAAGGTCTTGAGGAAATACGGGCGCGTCGACGTGCTCATCAATAACGCCGCGAACAACCCCGTCGTCGGCACATCGAGCACACTCACGAACTCATCACGCCTGGAGAACTTTCCCCTCGCTGTCTGGGAAGAGGACATCGCCGTCGGTCTCACGGGGTCGTTTCTGTGCGCGAAACATTTCGGTCAGGCGATGGCACGGAAGGAAGGGGGCAGCATCATCAACATCTCCTCTGACCTCGGGATCATCGCGCCCGACCAGAGACTCTACAGGACGGAGGGGATCCCCGAGGAGATGCAGAACGTGAAGCCCGTGACCTATTCCGTCGTGAAGACCGGGCTCATCGGTCTTACGCGCTATCTTGCCACCTACTGGGCGGACAGGGGTGTGAGGTGCAACGCCCTTTGTCCCGGCGGTGTCTACAACAACCAGGGTGAGGACTTCCTCGTCAAGCTGAATAGGCTCATACCCTTGGGAAGGATGGCGCGACCCGACGAGCTGGAAGGCGCTATAGTCTTCCTTGCCTCCGACGCGTCCTCCTACATGAATGGGGCTGTCGTCGTCATCGACGGCGGCAGGAGCTGCTGGTAGGACAATTGGCCGGTAAGAGAGCATTCCTCGCGACGACATCGATCGAAGAGTTCTGGGACACCTCGGGAACTCTGCTCATCCTGGGGGAGTGGTGCCGCCGGTACAGCAGGAAGGACTACCTCACGTCTCTCGATACGATCGCGCTCGATCCCCCCTACGCGGATGCCGATGTTCCGGGAATCTTTGAATACCTCGACACCGTTTATGAGAAGGCGTTGCCCCTGCTTTCCGGGAAACTCAATGCCCTTCACGGGGTGCGACACCCGGAAAGGTACTGGAGAACACTTGTCGGTACATGGCTCCTCCATCTCATACATGCCCTGTACGACAGATACGCGCACATCGCGGCCGCTCTGGCAGTGTATCCGGAGCTCACGACGCTGTGTCTCGACGAGGAGTCCTTTCAGACACCGGGCGAGACCATCGAGTTCATGGAGCTTCTGAAGAGTGATCTATACAACCTCCAGATGTTCAGCCGCCTGCTTGAGAGATTGAAAGGCCCCTTCCCGAAAAGGAAGGTCGCCACCAGTGATTACATCCAGGCCTCGGTACACAAGGTCATGCCGAACCGGGCGGTGTCGCTGACGAAGAGGTTCCTCGCGCGGACTCTCTCGGCACCGGGGGGAAGGTCGGGTAAGATATTCTACCACAACGCCTACTTTCCACGGTCCACGGAGGCGAAGCTCATGATGGCGACGGGTTTCGCCATGGCCCGTTTCTATTTTCCCTCCATTGACTTCGGGGGAACCGCGCGGGACGAGGTGAGCCGGGCGGAACTGAGCAGCGTTGCGTTCGGCGCGAACGAGTTCGAACGCCTTCTCTTCGGCTTCATCGGCGACGCGATCCCCGTCGTGTTCCTGGAGAGATACAGGGAGACGGATGCCGCTGTCCACGACCTGTACCGCGAGAAGCCCGTTGCCCTCATGAGCGCCACGTCCTGGCATTACAACGACGTCTTCAAGATATGGGCCGCCTCGCAGGCCGAAAAGGGCGCCATGCTCGTCGGGCTCCAGCACGGGGGCAATTACGGCATCATCCGGTATTTCCTCCAGGAGAGACAGGAACTGTCCGTCGTGGACAGGTTCTATTCCTGGGGCTGGACCCGGAACTCGACGGGGGCGGAGGTGAAACCCATGTCGTCGACGAAGCTCCTGGGCCGGCCGAAGGGCGGGGGACGGGGGAAGGGCCGGCACATATTGTACGATCTGGCGGTCTGGATGCGCTGTCTCGTTCAGTTCCCCCTCACGACGGAATACTGGCGGTGCTACTTCGAGGACATCGGCATCTTTGCGGGATCTCTCTCCGGGGAGGTCATGTCGGATCTGAAACTCCGGCCCCACCGGGAGGACATGGGCTGGGAGGTGCGCGAGAGGCTGAGGGATATCTTTCCCCCGTCCGTTCCCGTCGAGACCTGGGACGTGCCCTTTGAGAAGAGTCTTGGGGAGTGTCGCCTCTTCGTGTGCGGCCACGCGACGTATTCGACAACTTTTATCGAGGCCTTGCATATGAACAAGCCGACTATTCTTTACTACGACCCCTCTTTCGCCGCGAACACCCTTCACCCCGATGCAGCTGGGTACTTCGAGGACCTGCGCCTTGCCGGGATACTTTTCGAAAGCCCCGTGGAAGCGGCGAAGCAGGTGAACGGTGTGCACGGCCACGCGGTTGAGTGGTGGAACGAGGGTCCCCGGCAGAGGACGGTGGAGAGATTCATGGACAGGTTCGGCAGGGCGTCCGAAAACGGCATGGATGAATGGGCGCGGGAGCTCAAGGGGATCCTGGCGGCAGGACGCCGCCGGGCATGATACAGATGGGGGCATAAGTGGCGGTTAACATCGATCTCGGGTGCGGACAGAGGAAGAGGGAAGGGTATATCGGCGTCGATGCCCTTGCACTTCCCGGTGTCGATATCGTCCACGACCTCGATGTCTTTCCCTATCCCTTCGAGGAGGGCTCCGCCGCGAACGTCTGGATGGACAACATCCTGGAACACGTGAAGGACCCCTTAAAGGTCATGGAGGAGGTCCACCGGATCAGCGCGGATGGTGCTACGGTGGTTGTCAGCGTTCCCTATTTCAGGAGCTGCTACGCCACCATCGACCCCACACACAGGAACTTCTTCGGCGTCTGGTGGTTCTGCTACTTCGACCCCTCCCATCCTTTCCACGAACGCTACGGATACACCCGTGCCCGTTTCCGGGTGGAGAGGCTCGAATTCGACAGGGAGTTCAAGGACGGCGGGATGGGTATCCTCCACCGCCTCATG
>MVQQ01000156.1 GCA_002067555.1 Syntrophorhabdus sp. PtaB.Bin184 | reverse complement strand
GGCGACACCACCCTTGCTTCGTCATTCCGGCGAAGGCCGGAATCCAGGAAGAACTGGCAGTGAATGACCACCGAACAGTGAAAGGCTCAACGACACCTCTCATATTGTCCTCTTCGGGGATGATCCACCGTGTGCGACAGACCTTTTTCTGGATTCCGGCCTTCGCCGGAATGACGGGGGGAAGAACGCCCGCCTGTCGGAGTGACGGGGGGAATTCCGGGTCAGAGCCATGGTGATGGCTTATGGATTGCGGTGAAATTATAAATGCCTCCGACCAAAGTGCGGAGGCATTTATAAAAAAATAGCTCGAATCTGATTAGATTGCGTCCTTGAGGGCTTTTCCTGCCGTGAATTTCGGAACTTTCCTTGAGGGGATCTTGATCTCTTTGCCGGTCCTGGGGTTTCTTCCCTTGCGGGCCTTCCTCTTGGAAACGGAAAAGGTGCCAAAACCAACAAGCGTTACGCGTTCATCTTTCTTCAGTGCTGCCTTCACTCCGTCAAGAAAAGCTTCCAAGGCCTTGCCGGCAGCGGCTTTTGATATCTTGGAACCTGCTGCCATTTTACTAATCAATTCTGCCTTTGTCATACATACCCCTCCTTTAGATTATTGTTGGACGCTGGTTTCCGAAGGTACCACCGTCTAGATAGTTTATACTCCCCTATTTACAAAATATGCAAGAAATTTTTTTTGAATTTGTGAAAAAACTTTCACATTCCGATTTCCGGCGTAATCCCCCTATTTACGCCCTTCCGTAGTCATCCTCCAGTCTCTCGATATCGTCCTCTCCGAAATAATCTCCCGTCTGAACCTCGATGAAGACGAAATCACCGCTTCCCGTGTTGTTGACCCTGTGCAGAAAGGCGCGGGGAATGTCGACGGACCCGTTCTTTGCGACGGGTATCTCCTTCCGGCCGATGGTGACAAGGGCGTCCCCGGCCAGCACGAACCAGTGCTCATCACGGTGCTTGTGCCTCTGCAGGCTCAATCGGCACCCCGGGTACACGACTATCCTCTTTACCTTGCAATCGGAAAGATCGGCAAGAACCTCGTAATAACCCCAGGGACGGAAGTCCCTTGCTTTTCCCTCGCCACCCGCTTCATCGATGGCGTGGAATGTTTCCTTTCTCCCATCACCCATGACCCATCACCTATAACCCCCGACGAAACATCATCGCAAGCAAATGGCCTTTCAGCTACGATATCACACAAAGATCACGGAAACAACGGTGAGGGCTATTTTTTTTGATCGTCCGTTACGGACCTGGAGATGATGATCTCTATCCGGCGGTTGCGCGAACGGTTCTCGGCGGTGTCGTTGGGGGCCACGGGGTGGTACTCGGCGTAGCCCACGGCGGATATCCTGCGGGGAGAAAGATCGTGCTTCTCAATGAGGTACCGCACGACCTCTGTGGCCCGCCGCACGGAAAGCTCCCAGTTGGACCTGAATTCCGCGGTCGAGATGGGTATATCATCCGTGTGACCCTCAACCCGCAGGGGATTGTTCACGGCGCCGATGATGGGTGCTATGGTGTCAAGCGTCCGTTTCGCCCGCGCCTTGAGGTCAGCCTTGCCGAGGTCGAAAAAGGCCTCGTCGAGGACCCTGATCACAATGCCCCGCTCGTCGGTGATGACGGAGATCTTCTTGCCAAGACTATCGGTGTCCTCGAGCTTCCGTATCTTCTCCTCGAGCTTTTCCTTCACGTCGTCTGCAGCCGCCGGGGTCTTGAGGGACACATCGAAGGGGATATTCCCGGTCCGAGCGCCGGCGGACGCGACACTCGATCCCCCGGTGAATATCGACTTCAGGTGGCCCGTCAGCTCCCTGTACTTCTCCGAGTCATGCTTGGAAAAGGTGTACATCATAATGAAAAAGGCGAGGAGCAGCGTAATGAGGTCCGAGTAGGTGATGAGCCAGCGCTCGAGGTTCTCCTGCTCTTCGGGTTTTCTTTTCCGCCTCACCGATTCTCCTCCATCCGCTTGTCGGGAAGCAGGAACGAGACCAGCTTCATCCGGATGACCCGGGGGTTGTCGCCCATGGCAAGCGATATGGCGCCCTCGGTTATGATCTCGAGATAGAGTGCCTCGTCCTGGTGCTTGTGTTTGAGCTTGTCCGAGAGGGGCAGATAGACGAGGTTCGCGAGCGCCACGCCCCACAAGGTGGCGATAAAGGCGCTTGCAATGGCGGAGGCCATGTTGGAGCTGCTCTCCATGCTCCCCAGCGCGTGGATGAGCCCGAGGACCGTCCCTATAATGCCGAGCGTCGGGGAGAAACCGCCGAGCTTCTGGAAGAAGGCGGCCCCGGCCTTGTGGCGCTCCTCTATATAAGCCATCTCTATTTCGAGGATCTCCCGTATCTTGTTCGTCTCGAAACCGTCGATGGCAAGCTGTATGGCCTTCCGCAGGAAGGGTTCCTTTATGGAGTCGAGGTCCTTTTCGAGGCTAAGGAGCCCGTTCTTCCTGGCCTTCTGGGACAGGTCGAAAAGAAGGTCGATGAGTTGCCGCGAGTCCATCTTCTTTTCAGAGAGGGCCACCTTCATAAGGTTGGGAAGGTTGATGAGCTGCTTGACGGAGGTTGTCACCGTCGCCGCTCCGAAGGTCCCGAACACGACGAGTATCATGGCCGGTACCTGGATCAGTGCGGAGATGTGCCCCCCTTCCATGAGGAAGGCAATGAGAACGGAGCCGATTCCCACTATGAGACCCAGGATGGTTGCAATATCCATAGCTCATCAACTCTCTGTTTCTCTTTTCTGACGCAGATACTGACGTTCCTTCAGGAAGATGTAATTCACGAGGACATCCTGGTCCTTCTCGTTTATGACCATGAATTTCAGTGCGTACCTGAAGAAACCCGCATTATCGGTCCTGTCCGCCCTTACCACCTCGCACAGGCAGGTAATCCTGGGGTAGGGGAACACGGGAACAATGATCTTGAGCTCCACGAGATCGCCCTCCTTCAGGGGGGCCTCGCACGCGAACTGGACCCCGGCACCGCTTATGTTCACATCAGTTTTCACGGCGATGTAGCTGTCATCGGTGGAAGACCTGCCCAGAATCTCCAGGATCAGGTCGAGCTTCCTGTTGATCATCCGCATGTACTCGTGCAACTGGTCGGTCGTTTCCTTCAACTCTCCCTGGCCTTCCAGGAAGTGAATCTCGTGCAGTCTGTCGACGACCTGCGTGGAGCTGTAACGGATGACGTCCTGAAGCTTCAGGAACTCGTCGCGGCTGATAGGACGGAACTCGAGAGGGATCCTGTCCGTGACCCTGAAGAACTCCCTTCTTTCGGGCTCACCACTCATAGCCGTCCCGGACCAGATCAACAAAGGTCTTGACTATCTCGGGATCGAACTGGCTGCCGCTGCATCGCGCGATCTCCGCCACGACCTCATCCGCCCCCATCGCCTTGCGGTAGGGACGATCGGTGATCATGGCGTCGAAGGCGTCGCACACCGCTATTATGCGTGAACACATGGGGATGTCCGAGCCGGCCAGGCGATCGGGGTACCCCTTGCCGTCATAACGCTCATGGTGATGCCTGATGATCTTCGCCTCCTTCGCCAGGATCTCGAAACGGCTCATGATCTCTTCTCCGTACACGGAATGGCTCTGCATGACGGCGTATTCCTCGTCGGAAAGCCTCTCCGGCTTGAGCAGAATGCGGTCGGGGATCCCTATCTTCCCTAGGTCGTGGACAGGGCAGACGACCTTTATAACGTCCTTCTCGTAGTCGCTGACCCCGACGCGCTCGGCGAGCGCGAGGCTCATGCCTGTTACCCTCTTGCAATGCCCGTCCGTGTAAAGGTCGCGTTTCGTGATGGCGATGATGAGCGACTTCAGGGTGTGAAGGATATTCTCGAAGAGGCTCTCGTAAAGCATCCTGTTCTCTATCTGTGTCGATGCCTTCTCGGCGATGAGACGAAGGAAGAAGGCGTCGTTCTCGAGGGATCTCGGTCCCTTGCCGTTCATCTTCGCCTCTGTCATGATGAAGCCTATGGGTTCCCCCTGGATAACAAGGGGAAGGTATATCCTGTTGTCTTTCACGACATGCTTGCGCGCTCGCCGCGTCGGGTCGCTCAAGTCCTCGGGGATGCTGATGCGCTGCCAGTCCCATCCAGGCGGCTCACCGTTTTTCGTGTGTCCCGTGTAGAGTATCAATTCGTTCGTATCACCGTCGGGGACATAGTACCCGCAGGAGCGGATATCGAGCGTCTCGCCCACGATCTGGACCATCTTCTCGTAAACGTCCTCGAAGATGTTGATGGAATTGAACCTGTTCGAGATGTGGTACATCGTGGTCAATTCTTTGATCTTTTTCTGCAGTTCCCTGTTCAGGTGCTCGATCTTCTTCTTGTCGCTCAGGTTCTGCATCATGCTCTCGTTCTCGATGAGAAGCTTCCTCTCCCTGAGGACCCGCATCATGACAAGCATGAGCTTGTCGAGCTCGAAAGGCTTGAGAAGAAAGTCGGAGGCGCCCTTTTTCATGGCGTCTATGACGAAATTGGGGTCGTAGTAGCCCGTCGCCATGATGACGGCGGTGGTGGGCTTTGAGACCTTTATGGTGTCTATGAGTGTTATGCCGTTGAGGTCGGGAAGCTGGACGTCGAGTATGACTATCTCCGGGTCCTTCTTCTCCAGCATCTCCAGGGCTTCCCTGCCGCAGGTCGCCTTGTATATCTCGCAGCCGTTAAGGCCGAGAAAATCTCCCAGGATGTTGATGACCTCGGGATTGTCATCGACAACGAGTATCTTCGTTCCCTCTATCATCGCTCATCCCTCACGCCTTCTGGCAGGATAAGACATTCTGTCACTCAATGAGCAGTCTCCC
>MVQQ01000155.1 GCA_002067555.1 Syntrophorhabdus sp. PtaB.Bin184 | reverse complement strand
GGAAAAGGCGGGTACATCGAACAACCCTTCGAACCCGCAAAAAGTATTTTTCCTCTTTTCCCCGTATGCCCGTTAGGCGCCTCAAGCGCCGACCCGTATGCCCGTACACCCTTTTTACGGTCGCAAGAGTGGAAAAAGGATAACTTCCCGTATCGACGCGCTGTCCGTGAGCAACATCGTCAGTCTGTCTATGCCGATCCCCTGGCCGGCGGTCGGGGGAAGACCGTATTCGAGGGCCGTGATGTAGTCGTCATCGAGGGTCGCGCCCTCTTCCTTCTGCGCTATCTGGAACTCGAAGCGCTCGCGCTGGTCCTCGGGGTCGTTGAGCTCGTTGAACCCGTTCGCTATCTCCATGCCCGATATGTAAAGCTCGAAACGCTCCGTGATGTCGGGGTTCTGTGCGTTTCGCTTCGCAAGGGGGGAGACCTCTATGGGGTACTGGGTGATGAATGTCGGCTGGATGAGCTTTTTTTCGCAGAGCTCCTCGAAGATCTCCGTGATGAGCTTGCCTTTCGACTCCTTCTCGGCGCCTTCGATCTCGAGCTCTTTCGCGTAAGCGGCGAGCCGCGCCGGGTCGTCGAGGGCGGAGAGGTCGAAATTGCCGTATTCCGCCATGGCCTCGGCCATGGTGATCTTCCGCCAAGGCGGGGTGAAGTCTATCTGCTGCTCGTTGTATATAATGGTATAGGTGCCGAAGAGCTCCTTCACGAGCGACGACACCATGTCCTCGGTGAGGGCCATGAGGTCCTCGTAGGTGGCGTAGGCCTGGTAGTATTCGAGCATGGTGAACTCCGGGTTGTGGCGCACGGAGATGCCCTCGTTGCGGAAGTTCCTGTTGATCTCGAAGACGCGCTCGAAACCTCCCACGACAAGGCGCTTGAGATAGAGCTCCGGGGCTATCCGGAGGAAGAGGTCCATGCCCATGGCGTTGTGGTGTGTGACAAAGGGCTTGGCCGTGGCGCCGCCGGGGATGACCTGCATCATGGGCGTTTCCACCTCGATGAAGTCGCGCTCGATGAAATAGCGCCTGATGTAGTCGATGATCCGTGCCCGCGTCGTGAAAACATCCCGCACCTTTTCGTTGACGATGAGGTCGAGGTAGCGCTTGCGGTAACGCTCCTCGACGTCCTTGAGCCCGTGCCACTTCTCGGGCAAAGGGCGCAGGGACTTGGTGAGGAGCTTCATGCTGTCGGCAAGCACCGTCAGCTCCCCGGTCCTCGTCTTGAAGACCTTTCCTTCAAGACCGATGATGTCGCAGATGTCGAACTTCTTGAATATATCGTAGGCGGGGCTTTTCAGGACGTCCTTGCGGACGTACGCCTGCATCTTCCCCTTCCTGTCCTGCACGTGGATGAAGGCGCTCTTGCCGAAATCGCGGAAGGCCATGATGCGCCCCGCGATGGCAACGCGCTCTTCGCTCTTTTCCAGGTCCTCGGCGCTTAGCGACCCGAATCTTTCCTCCACGTCCTTCGTCGTCGTGTAGGGACCCCTGTCCTGGGGATAGGTGTCGATACCCTGCTCCTTGAGGCTTTTTTCCTTCTCCTTGCGCACGGCATAGAGCTCATTTGTCGGTTCCATTGTATCCTCGGTCAATTGGCGATATATTTCTATACTTCCACAACGACGTCATAATCAAGTGTTTTCACGACCTTTGCTTCGCGTATGTCTCCTTCGGCACAGGGGCCGTTCACGAAGGCGACCCCGTCGATGTCGGGAGCCTGGGTGAGCATCCGGCCCACCTTCGGGCTCGCTTCGACGTCCTCCACGACGACCTTCACCGTCTTGCCCAGAAGGTCCGCGAGACGTGTGCGGGATATATCCTTCTGCATCTCCATGAGGCTGAGGTAGCGGTCGCGCTTCACCCCTTTGCGTATCTGCCCTTTCAGCTTGTACGCCGCCGTTCCTTCCTCCCGGGAATACATGAAGGCACCGAGCATGTCGAACTGATGACGGCTCACGAAGGCGAGGAGGGCCTCGAACTCCTCTTCCGTCTCCGTGGGGAACCCGACGATGATGGACGTGCGGAGCACCGCCCCGGGCAGGCGCCGCCTCATCATCGCAAGCGTCCCTTCGAGGTAGGCCTTCGTATGTCCCCTGCCCATGAGGGAAAGAATGCGGTCCTCGGAATGCTGGATGGGAACATCGAGGTAGGGTATCACCCGCGCATCGCTTCCCATGAGGTCGATGAGTTCCTCCGTGATCCCTTTCGGATGCATGTAGAGGAGCCGCACGTGCCAATCCCCCCTTTCCTTGAGGAGGGAGGCGAGAAGTCCGGCGAGGCCCCGGCCCCCGCCGACATCCTTCCCGTAGGACGTGACGTCCTGGCCGATGACGTTGATCTCGCGAAAACCCTGGTCGAGGAGCCAGCGGAACTCCCCGATCACGTCCTTTTCGGCCCTCGACGTCAAGCCTCCGCGTATGGCCGGTATGGTGCAGTACCGGCAGCGGTTGTCGCAGCCTTCCTGTATCTTGAGGTACGCCGTCGGCGGCTTCGTCAGCACCTGCCGGGGAAAGGTCTCCGAAAAGCCACCCTGCCCCAGGTACACCCCGTTCTCGCCGATGATGCGTTCTATCTCGCCGTACCGGGACCTGCCCACGAAGGCATTCACCTCGGGGAGGAGCCCGGCAAGCTGCTCACGATAACGTTCGACGAGACATCCCGTGACGACGACCCTCCTGCCCGGCTCCCGGGCAGCCTCGAGGACGGTCTCGATGGACTCGCGTGCCGCCTCGGCGATGAAGGCACAGGTGTTGACGATGATCGTGTCGCCGTCATCGGAGACCGTGTGCCCCGCCGAGCACAGCCTGCCCACCATGTATTCCGATTCGACAAGGTTCCTGGGGCATCCCAGGCTTACGATCCTAAATTTCATGAACAGCGCACCTTTCCCTGCATCTGTCGCTTCTCTTTCCCGTGCACCCTGCGCCGATACCGACGCCGTGGCAAAGGAAGAAGTCGTATTTCAGGGGGTCCGAGGGGCAATAGCGCTTCAAGGCTTCCGTCACCTCCCGGGCGGCCCGGTATGAAGGCGTCTTCCGCCTCGTCCAGCCGAGGCATCTTCCCACCTTGTAAATGTGCGTATCGAGGGGTATGGTGAGATCCGCGGGATCGATGAAATCCCAGATGCCGATGTCTATGTCGTCCTTTCGCACCATCCACCGGAAGAACATGTTCCAGCGCTTCTGTGCCCCCGTCGACGACGGCCTGGGAAAAAAGAAGGCAAGCCTGTCGTCACCGGGAAGGTAGGCATCGCGGATGCGCCAGACCGCACGCCGGGTGTCGCCCTCGTAAAAAGAGCGGAACATGGCGCCCAGCGACCCGTGATCACGCACGATTCGGTGGAGAACATTGAAGAAAAGGATGATTTCGTCCTCCTTCTGGAAGCGGTAGTACAGGCCCTTCAGCCCCTCCCATGCCCCATCCCGGACAAAACGGTCGGGGCCTTCGTTCATCAGAGCGAAGAGTCTCTCGAGGAAATCCATGAACACCCCAATCCTCCCGTAGGCGAACTGCGCCGCGATGAGGCCAGCGATCTCCCTGTCGGCGTCAAGGCCCCAGCGATGGACAAAAGACACCGGGTCCCTGTCCACCCGGCGGATAATCGCCGGTCCTTCCTTTTCATAGATCCTGTCGAGATCGACCATCGGGATCGCCTGCCTGCGATGGCTCCGTCATAAGGAGCCGGATTTGGGAACAATGTACACCAGGTGCACGCGTCTTTTCAAATGGGGTCCCGGCGGGGGTAACCCTCATAATATGGTAACACCACCCATATTTTCTCGTCATTAAAACGGCAGCGCATCCTCCATCGATCCGTGGTAAATTGATTTTTGGTTCTGCAGGACATCAGGCTCACAAATGATATCAAGAGGGAGCGAGCGTGGCCAAGAAGAAATGTCCCCATTGCGGAAAGGAAGTGAAGGTCGTCCCCTTCGGGAACAGATACATCGCTGTATGCTGTAATCAGATCGTTTACGTCGGTCACGAAGCCCCGTGCGATGAACAAACGGATGTCGCGCGGCAAGATGCCGACACAGGGCAGGGCCGGTAAGCACACGATCCTCGCGGCCGCCCTCTATGCCTTCGGGCACCGCAATCAGCAAGACCTCCGTTCCATGGTCTCCGGCTAGGTCATATCTTCCCAAAAGAATATCCTGACCACCCTTTCTCCGGGGAAAAAGGGTGGTTCTCCGCACTAGAATGTTGACTCGCCGTTATATCGCGTGATATATAACCAGAGTAGTATCTGTTCGTATATAACGCCAGCCATGGGTGCGGGTGCAAAGTGGGGGCTGAACAACCCGAACGCACGGCAAGGTGTAAGCAGGGATCTCAGGATCATAAAGACATTCGAAGGAGGATGGAATGAAGAAGTGTTTGCTGGTCTTGTTCGCAGTTTCTCTTATTCTTCCGGCGCTCGGCAACGCTGGCAGCGTCTCCAGCAGGTACGATGTCACATTCGGCGGTTTCGTGAAGTTCGACCTGGGCTGGACGTCCCAGAACGCCAATGCTGACGCCAGCACAGCGGCGAGGAGCAGCACATCGAGCCGCAAGGTCCTTGCCGACGAGTACGGCAACACCTTCATGACCGGCGGTGAGACCCGCTTCAACTTTCTCGTCAAGGGCCCCGATCTGTGGGGCGCGAAGACAAGCGCCTTCATCGAAGGTGATTTCCGCGGCGTGACGACGGGCAACCAGTACGGCGGCTTCAACCTGAGACACGCCTTCATGAAGTTGAACTGGCCCTCCGCCGAGATCATGATCGGGCAGAACTGGCAACAATTTGGCATGCCTTATTACGGCGCGTGGATGGGCGTCGGCGACGTGACGGAGTACCTCAGGGGCATCAGGATGCCCCAGGCCACCCTCAGGTATTTCTTTACGAAGGAATTCAATGCAATGTTCGGCCTTGTCTCCGCGACGGAATGGTCGGGCACCAACAACTACTACGCCAACGGCGTCCGCGGCTCGAACGACGGCTTCGCGAGGAGCAGCTGGCCCGGGTTCGAGGGTGAGATCGCCTACGTAACCGACCGGTGCGGCAAGATCGGCTCCAACAACCTGAAGCTCGCGCTGGGCGGGTACTATGGCAAGGACAACAGCACGAGCGCGACGTATCTCACCACGGCCGGAAACGACTATAGGGATGACACGGTAAATTCCTGGGTGGCCGCCTTCAGGTATTCGATACCCATCGTCCCCGAGAGAAAGGGCAACAAGGCGATGGCCGTCCTCCTCAACGGCAATTTCTTCATCGGCCAGAACATCGCCGGCAACAACTGGCTCGGTACGGCAGGCTTGAGCGAAGGAAGCTACCAGAGACCAACCGGTGATGTAACGGCCCCGACGGCCTTCGGCCTTTTCACCCAGGCATCCTGGTGGATCGCCGACAGCCTGTCGCTCAACGGCATGTACGGCTACCTGAAGTTCAACTACAGCGGGTACGGACGCAGCTTCAGCGCAACGGCCCGCGACAGGATCAACATGTCCCAGACCTACGCGGCGAACCTCCTGTGGGATGCCAATCAGGCCATCAGGTTCGGTATCCAGTGGATCCGGAACTTCTCGGGCTACAACGGGTACGGCACCCCCGGCGCCAGCGTCGGTACCGGCAATGCCGACCGGACGGGCGTTGCCGACATGTACAGGTTTGGCGCCTGGTATTTCTTCTGAGATCTGTCCGTTACCAACAAACATGGGAACGAGGGGCCGCAAGGCCCCTTTTTTACGCAAATCTCTTCAGGCGGGGCTTTTTCTCCTTCCCAAAAGTAATATCTTTTCTCGGATCACAGCATTGTAAACGCTAAAAAAGGAGGAGGCATGCAAAGGGATCGGAGGTCGTTACAAAACGGGGGGGTGTGCAGACTAACACCGTTGCTCACATTCCTCCTCCTGATAGCGGTACCGCTGTCTTGTCTCAGCGCGGGAGAACCCCTTTCCGGGGACTCCGCGCAGGTGAACGGAGACATCTCCGCATACACCGGGCAGACCTTACCTGGCCGGGCGGTGGGTGGGTCCTTCTTGCAGAAGTATGAGAACAGAAGCTGGCACTGCCAGATGCCCAACATGCAGACGGGGACATGCAGCTGCCCCGCCGGCTATGTCCCCCGAATGGTGAGCTATTCCGAGGGCCCCGTGATCAGTGAGTGGGGAGAGCTTTCCTGGTACCGGCAGGGGTACATCTGCGAGAGATAGTCGGCGCTATGTCTCATCCTGTTCCGTCTTTGCCAGCGTCTCCTCTATCTCCCGGGTAAGGTCTATCATGAGGGTGTGGCTCTCGGGGGTGTACTCAGTGGTCCTGATCTCAGCCATTCTCTTCAGGGCCGCTATGACCCCTTCCGTCCTTCCCGTCTGTTCCCGTATCGCATCGAGGGAAACCTGCCTTTCCTCGTCGGACGCGGCCCGGTTGCACCGCCTCGCCATGCCCCCGATTATGGCGTTGGCGTTGAGGAGATAGTGTGACAATGTGACCATGAGCTGACGCAGCGTCGACAGGGCGATGGTCTTTCTCTCGTTCTCGAGCTCCACGAGCCTGAAGGTCTGCTTTTCCAGTTCCACTCTCTCCGTAACGTCCCGGCAGATTCCCGCGGTCACCGTTTCCCCTTCGTAGGTGATGACCTTCACCTTGTTCTCCGAGTAAAGCTTCCTGCCGTCCCTGTGGAGCCTCAGGTACACGTACTGGTCGGGGGCTCCCCCCGTCGATGCCCGCTCTTCGTGGATCTTCGTCAGTCGGTCCCGGGACTCGGGGGCGACAAAATCCATGTAGTGCCTGCCGATCACCTCATCGACGGAATAGCCGTGCATTTCGCAGAACGCCCTGTTTGCGAATATCAACCTCCCCTCTCTGCTGACGAAGTACCCGTCGTTGATCTCCTCCACGAGCATGCGATATTTCGCCTCCGACTCCTTGAGTTCTCGTGTCCTGTCCCTCACCATCCGCTCCAGGTCCTCGGCGTGCTCCCGTATCGATTGTTCGTGCTGGGCCTGAAAATGATCGCTGAATCTGCGGATTGTGTGGGAAAGGCAACGGTTCAACCTGTCAAGCGCGTCGGGCAGCAGGGACACGTCGAGTTCCGCAAGGAGGATGGGCACGAGGACCGTCCTGTAGAGCTCGAAAGCCCCCTGGACCTCCGAGAGGGTAAAGCCGACATCGAGGCGCATGGCGGTGATCTTCGAGATGAACCTGTCCATCTTCAAGAAGTCGTCTTCCGTGAGTGCCGCGAAATAGGCCTCCGTCGCCTCTGATATCGTTCCCCTGACCTCTTCCGCGGGGCGGCGGGAATAGCGCTCGCTCACCTCGGTGAGAATGCGCCTCACCCATTCCCCCATGATCTCATCCCTGTGCGTTTCAAGGAGCCTCTTGAGATCCATTACAGAGAAGCCTATACCCGAACCCCCCATCCGTCAAGAACAGCGGTATTCCCTGTCAAAACTTCTGGTGAAACGGTATTCGATTGGGTTACATTGAATGAATGGCACGGTTCGAGGAATTTCGGGGCAAAGCCCTCGCCTTTCTCTTTTTTCTGCTTTTTGTCTGGTTCGTCAGCTTTTCCATCCGCATCGTCTTCTCCCCGATCCTCCCCCTCGTGGAGGACGAGTTCGCCGTCAACCACGCGAAGGCGAGCGCCATCTTCACGTTCCTTTCCGCGGGATACGGGCTTTCGGTCATCCTCTCCGGGCTGCTCTCCGGCAGGGTGGGATACAAGAGAACCATCATGTTCTCTCTCGGCCTGCTCGCGTGCCTGGCCTTTCTCATCCCCGCCGTTCACAGGTTCTATCTTCTCTATTTCGCCGCCTTCTTCCTCGGATTCGCCCACGGGATGTACATACCTTCCGCCATACCTCTCATCACCGAGTACTACACCGAGAAGAACTGGGGCAAGGCGATCGCCATCCATGACACGGGGGCCTCTCTCGCCATCTTCGCGACACCGCTCGTCGTCCTCTTTCTCCTCCACTTCTTTCCCTGGCGGGGGATATTCGTCGTCTACGGGTGCGCCTTCATCGCCTTCCTCGGCGTCTTCAGTCTCGCCGGCACCGAGGTGAAGATACACGATCCCGCGCGGGCCCTGTTCAGGGAGATCGTCAAGATACGCTCCCTCTGGTTCATGACCTTGATCTGGATCTTCGGGGCGGGGTCAAATCTCGGCATCTACTCGATCACTCCGCTGTACCTGACAAAGGAGCTGGGGTTGACCATCGACTACGCCAACACCATCCTTGCCATATCGCGGCTCGTTTCCATCGGCGTGGCGGTGGCCTGCGGTTTCATCGTCGACCGGTTCAGCCTGAGGAAGATCATGTTCTTTCTCCTCGCCGTCACTTCGGTCTTCACCGTTCTCCTCGGGCTTTCCCCCGTGAGGCACACGGGCGTCCTTCTCTTCTTCCAGGCCTTCTTCGTGACGGGTTTCTTCCCGGTGGGGCTTGTGGCCATCGCAAGAACGTTCTCGAGGGAGATGCGGGGCCTCGCGACGGGGATCATCCTTTCTTCCAGTTTCTTCGTGGGGGGCGGTGTCATGCCCTGGCTGCTCGGGATTTCGGGGGACCTCTACAGCTTCAGGCTGGGGATCACGGTCCTGGGCGTGCTCACCCTGCTCGCGAGCACGTTCG
>MVQQ01000154.1 GCA_002067555.1 Syntrophorhabdus sp. PtaB.Bin184 | reverse complement strand
GCGGGGCACTCAGCAGGCGGTTTCGGTCTTGTGAGCACTGCCTTTGCCTCGGCAGCCGAAGGTCACGGAGCCGAGGCCGGTGCGGAGATGCAACTCATGATCGGGGCGATCATCATCGGTCTCCTGGGAATATTCATCGCTTGGTTGTTTTACATGAAGAACCCCAATATCCCGAAGAGGTTCGTGGAGAAATTCCACGGTCTGTTTACGCTGGTGCACAACAAGTACTTCGTGGATGAACTGTATGGATTCATATTCGTGAAGGGCCTGTTCAGGCTTGGGAAGATCTGCAAGGACTTTTTCGACGAGACGATCATCGACGGCATCATAAACGGGATAGCCGCAGTGCTGTCGGGTATCGGCAGTCTCATCCGGAAGATACAAAGCGGATTCGTTCAGGGCTATGCGTTTGCGATAATATTCGGCGCGATCATCGTTATCGGCTATCTTATTTCGAGAATCTTGTGAAGGTGTGTTCATGACGGTAATGTCGGTCCCAATACTCAGCTTTCTCATATACTTTCCGCTCCTCGGGGCAGTGATCCTGCTTTTCGCGAATCGCAGGAACGCTCAATTCATCAAGGTCTTTACCCTTGTCATTTCCCTGATAGAGTTCGCCGTATCGATCCCGCTCTTCTTTAAGTTCGATGACGCAGCGAAGACGATGCAGTTCGTTGAAAAAGCGGACTGGTTTCCCGAATGGGGCATCAGCTACTTTCTGGGCATAGACGGGATCAGCCTTCTGCTTGTCCTCCTGACGACATTCCTTACGGTCATATGCGTGCTTTGCTCGTGGAAGGCCATCGAGGACAAGGTCAAGGAGTACTACATAACCTTCCTTTTCCTGGAAACGGCGATGATAGGGACGCTCTGCGCCCTCGATCTCGTGCTCTTCTATGTGTTCTGGGAACTGATGCTGATCCCGATGTACCTCCTCATCGGTGTGTGGGGTGGCCCGCGCAGGATATACGCCGCCATAAAGTTCTTCCTTTTCACCATGGCGGGAAGCGTTCTCATGCTCGTTGCGATCCTGACGCTCTACTTCTTCTACTACAACAGCACCGGCGTTTACACCTTTAACGTCCTTGAGCTTTACAAGGCAAGTGTGCCCATCGCGAAGCAGTATTGGCTTTTCGGGGCGTTCGCCCTGTCCTTTGCCATCAAGGTTCCCATGTTTCCGGTGCATACCTGGCTGCCGGACGCCCATACGGAAGCGCCGACGGCGGGCAGTGTGATACTCGCCGGTGTTCTCCTGAAGATGGGCACCTACGGTTTTATCCGTTTCGCGATCCCTCTTTTCCCGGCCGCCGCGATCGACGCGATCCCACTCATGTCGATACTGGCGGTGATCGGGATCGTTTACGGCGCCATCGTCAGCATGATGCAGCCCGACCTCAAGAGGCTGATCGCATTCTCGAGCGTAAGCCACCTCGGCTACGTTATGCTCGGAATATTCGCCTTCAACATGCAGGGAGTCCAGGGCGGTATCTACCAGATGCTCAACCACGGCATATCAACGGGCGGGCTCTTCCTTATCGTCGGCATGATATACGAGCGAAGGCACACGAGGATGATATCCGACTTCGGCGGCCTTTCGAAGGTGATGCCCATATTTGCCACCTTTTTCATGATAATCACCCTTTCATCCGTCGCATTGCCGGGAACGAACGGTTTTGTGGGCGAGTTTCTGATCCTTATGGGCGCGTTCAAGAATAACGTGGTTTACGGGACGCTCGCTACGACCGGCGTGATACTGGGAGCGGTCTACATGCTCTGGATGTTCCAGAGGGTGATGTTCGGGGTCGTGACGAAGGAAGAGAACAGGAACCTGAAGGACCTTGGCGGCCGGGAGATCCTCATCCTCACGTGCATGGTGTTCTTCATAATCCTGATGGGTGTGTACCCGAAGATGTTCTTCAAGAAGATGGACACGTCAGTGACGGAATACCTGGCCTTTGTGAAGCAGAAGAGTGCCCAGGCACGGGTTCTCGAAGGGAACACGGTCCCGGCTAAAATGGCCCGGGAAGTGGCGAACACGAATATGACAAGATAGGGGTGCCTGTTAATGGACGCTTCAATGATATCTGCCTCTGAGTTTGGATGGATAATGCCCGAGATCATGCTGGCCGGGTGGGGACTTCTGTTGCTCATCATCGGCGGCCTGACAAGGGGACCCGTCGCCTCGAAGACATGCGGCGTGCTTTCCGTGATCGGTTCCGTCTGCGCCATGTACTTTACGGTGAACCTCTGGGGCGGGAACCAGGAGGTGTTCAATCAGCTCTATACCATTGATAATTTCGGGACTTTCTTCAAGGGTCTCTTCATAGCCATCCTTATCCTTGTGTCCGTGGTCTCCCTGCGCTATGCTGACCGGGAAGAGATAGGGTCGGGGGAATACTACGCGCTCCTGATGTTCGGGGTGCTCGGCATGATGGTCATGACGTCGTCGCATCATTTTGTCACGATCTTTATCGGGCTCGAGGTCATGTCCCTTTCGATCTATGTGCTCTGCGGGCTCCTGAGGGGCAACCTGTCCTCCGTGGAGGCGGCCCTGAAGTATTTTCTCCTTGGTGCTTTCGCCACGGCATTCCTCCTCTACGGGATGGCGATGATCTATGGTTCGACAGGGCTCATGGATGTGGCGGATCTGAAGAAGTTTTTTCTTACGAAGCAGCCCTTCTCCGCGACGATGTTCGTGATAGGTCTGGGTTTTCTGATCGTGGGTTTCGGGTTCAAGATAGCCTCGGTACCTTTTCACATGTGGACTCCCGACGTCTACCAGGGTGCGCCGACCTCCATCACCGCCTACATGGCGACGGGCGTGAAGGCGGCGGCGTTCGGAGCCCTGATACGCGTTTTCTTCACCGCCTTCGTTCCCTTCCAGTTTGGCTGGTCGGAGATCATCTGGGTACTTGCGGTGCTGACGATGTGTATCGGGAACATCACAGCCCTCGTCCAACGGGACATCAAGCGGATGCTCGCGTATTCGAGCATTGCCCATGCCGGATACATACTGGTTGCCTTCATAACCGGCGACAGAACGCTTGCGTCAAGCATGCTCTACTATCTCATGGCCTATTCCTTCATGAATATCGGTGCCTTTACGGTGGTTATCGTTCTGCAGAAAAAGGGCGACAATAACAGCGACCTCGACAGCTATGCGGGCCTCGGTGCCCGCCACCCGTTTATCGCGCTGTGCATGAGCATCTTTCTTTTGTCCCTTGCCGGAGTCCCTCCGCTGGCCGGATTCATGGGAAAATTCTATGTCTTCAGCACAGCGGTGAAGGCACAGTACTACTGGCTGGCCATCATCGGCTTCCTCAACAGTGTCGTGGCCGCATACTACTATCTCAGGGTGATGATGTACATGTACTTCAGGGACACCATTGGCGAGCCGGGGACGGCGGACAAGGCGCCGGGATATGGCCTCGTCATGCTCATCTGCATATGGGCGCTCCTGCACATGGGCATCTTTCCCAAGACCTTTCTTCTTATAGCCCAGAAGGCGGTAGGCATCTTCAGTTAGATCGCCTGGAGAAGGATCCAAAGTTCATGATGCGGCCGTCCGTGATGTTTTGCTCACGGTCGGCCGTTTCACTGTCAGGCGGGGTCGGGCTTGTCTCCCTGCGCGAAGCGCCCTTCGGAGAAGCCGCCTGGGGCATCTTTCTTGATATTCGGGCGCAATGGTGTAAAGTATCCGGAACGGGCGTGCTCCATGCCTGTGAGAGGAGGATGATATGAAGTCAGCCATCGCTGCGCTTCTCTGTTCTGTCTGTCTCGCGGTTTTATTCCCATCGGCCGGGCGTGCCACCGTGGCTTGCCGGGACCTCGTCATGCAGGGTCGGTTCGCCCGGGCGGTGGAGGAGTGCAGCGCAGGGATAGCGTCCGGGAAGCTATCGAAAGAGGAGTTGGCTGCCGAGCACGCCTGGCGGGGGTTCGCGTATGTGGGTACGGGTGACGTGCAGAAGGCAATGGGCGATTTCGACCGTGCCATAGGTATGGACCCGAAGAGCGACACGGCGTATCTGGGTCGCGGGCAGGTCCATGAGATGAAGAAGGACTACAAGGCAGCGCGTGCAGACCTGTCGAGAGCGATAGAGATCAATCCAGCCAGCTCGGCTGCCCTGGCACACAGGGGGATGATCTCCTACGTGGAAAAGAGATACGAGGAGGCCCTGGGGGACCTGGGAAGGTCCATCGAACTCGACCCGAAGAACGCCCGGGCATTATGCTTCCGGGGAAATACGCATGCGGCTATGAACGAGCAGCAGAAGGCGGTGGATGACTACACGAAGGCGTTGGAGTTGAACCCTGGCGACTCTCTGAGCCTTCTCGGCCGGGGCCTTGTGCAGAAGAAGATGAAGCGTTACGAAGAGGCGCTTCAGGACTACAACGCGCTGATAAGGATCGCACCGGGGTTCTGGCAGGCCTATCAGGGCCGGGCGGACATCTATGCCGCGACGAAAAGATACGCCAGGGCCATCGAAGACCTCTCGAGGGCGATAAAGATCGATCCGACGCAGGTCATCCTCTATTCCCAGAGAGGTCTGGCCTATGTTTTCTACAGGCGGCCGGACAGGGCGGAGGAAGACTTCACGAAGGCCATTGAGCTAAGGCCCAACAGCCCGGGGCTTTACGTGACACGGGCCGCCCTGTACAGGGAGATGGAACGTCTCGATGATTCCGCCGCTGACCTCACGAAGGCGCTGGAGTTGAAGCCAGGCGACGTTGCCGCGACAATGCTCCTGGCAAGGGTGGAGTCCCTCAGGAAGAATGCATCCGAGGCATGCAGGTGGCTGAACCTCGCCTACACGAGGGGAGGGCTGCGGAACAGGAGCATCGTCGCCAGGGAAAAGGATTTCGACAACATACGATACAGCGAATGCTATATGAAGTTCATGGAACGGTAGGAAAGAGAAAACAGCTCAAACCGCTTGAGCCGTTTGAATTGCTTGAACGTGAAAAGACCCAAACAAACCTGTGAGATGCCTGCGGTACTCTGATTTTCGTTTCTTACCGTTCAAGCGGTTCAAGCGAATGGAACCATCTTTTTAGGGATCGGGGACGAATACGCGGTGGGCGGGAACCCAGGTGTCGCCCACCTTCTGGGCAGGGACGATCGTCCACTGGCCGGAGACCTCTTTCTTGCTGTATCGGGCAAGGAAGTCAGGATCTGGAGAGGCGTAAGGCTGGCGGGTATCGATCGGCCGGTATGCCGGCTGGGAGACGGTTGGTTGGGTCGGTTGTCGCGAGCTCTGGCTCATTGCACCGATCACCAGGGCGCCGGCGAGCACGGTGCCGGCGAGGACCGCGGCCGGTACCCAGTAGTCGCCGGAACACCCGCAGCATCCCCTGCACGGCCCGTAATAGTACCGCCGTGCCTCTCCAACGGTTGGCGCAACGAGGGAAAGGCAAACAATGATCGCGAGTATCGCAGCCACCTTTCTCATAATCTTCCCATAAGTATATCACCCTTCGCAGGGAATGTAAGCAGGTTTATGTCAATGTATTTCACTGAACCATGACCCGGCGGATTTTCGGATCAGGTTCACAAAGGGCAGTTTTGGCTGTCAACACGGCAAGCCCCGACAGGCCTTGTATTCATGCTTCTGGCAGGTTATACTAAGGCGCGTTGAGATTGCCCTTTCTGCAAGGACCCGTGATGAAAAAATTCTTCTATCCTGAAAGCATTGCCGTTTTCGGTGTTTCCGAGGCGCGGTCCAATCTTGCCCGTATCATAGCGGGGAACCTCGTCAGCTTCGGTTTCCGGGGGGATATTTACCCCGTCGGGACATCGCAGGGTATGGTTGCGGGGATAAAGATACTGGCGGGTCTCGATGAAGTGGCGACCGTGCCCGACCTCGCCGTGGTGCTTGTGCCCGCCCGGTACGCCCCTCAAACCCTGGAGGTGTGCGGGAGGAAGGGGATACGCAACGTGATTCTTGAATCGGGTGGTTTCAGCGAGTTCTCGGGAGACCGCCGGGCTTTGGAGGACGAGATGCTCTCCATAGCGCGGCGCTACCGCATGACGGTGATCGGGCCCAATTGCTTCGGCATAGTGAATCTCGAAGCCGGCGTCGTCGTCCCCTTCTTCATCATGGATCCGCAATATATGAAAAAGGGATCGGCGTCGCTCATCTCCCAGAGCGGCGGAGTCTTCTATGATACCTGCATGCTCTGCTCCGTCGAGAACGTGGGCCTGAGGAAGCTCGTGAGCATCGGCAACAAGCTCATGACGAACGAGAACGACATACTTGAGTACATGCTCGGGGATGAGGGAACGGGTGTTGTCGGTCTTTACCTGGAGAACTTCTCCGACGGCAGACGGTTCATGAACCTTGCCGCCTCGTCGGACAAACCCATCGTGGTCCTCAAGGCGAACAGGAGCCCGTCGAGCGGTGAGATAGCGAAATTCCACACCACCGCGCTTGCCGGTGACGATGATGTGGCCGATGCGGCCATGCGGCAGGCAGGTGTCATCAGGGTGACCAATTTTCAGGAGATGGTAGACTGTTTCAAGGTATTCAGCCTGCCCGTGCTTCAGGGCAGGAGGCTTGCCCTCATCTCGCGGTCCGGCGGCCACGGTGTTTTGAGCGCCGATGCGGCCAGAAGATACGGCTTTGAGTTTGCCAGCCTCTCCGATGGCTTCTACGAAGGGATTGCGCAGAAAAAGCTCAACGTCATCGCGGCCACGAACCCGCTGGACATCGGAGATATCTACGATCTCAACGAATACGGCTCCATCCTCGAGATGGCGCTTCAGGAGAACGGAGTGGACGGGGTTGTCTTCGTCGTCACATACAGTTCCGAGAGCGATGGCAGCAAAGTGAGAGATTTCTTTCGCTTTGCCTCGCGGGTCACGCCGGCGTACAACAAGCCGGTCGCCCTTTGCGTCGTGACGAACAGGGCGGAATGGTTCGGCGTGAAGGAGGCGGCCGACCTTCCCGTCTTCACCGACGTGGACCAGGCGATGAGGGCCCTTGAATGGTCCCTGAGGCATTACGAGGCGAAAAGGCGGAGACGCTCAGCCCCGCCAAGACCGGATGGGCCACCGCGTACCCATGCGGATGAGGGTCGGGCCCGGCGCTTCCTTGACCCCGCCGAGTGTTTTTCCCTGCTTTCACGCTGGCAGCTCCCCGTGGCGGAAAACGCTTCGGCCGGCAGCCGGGACGAGGTTCTTGCGCGGGCGGAGATCCTCGGATATCCCCTTGCACTCAAGTCCGGTGAGGGAGAGATGTTGCACAAGTCGGAGGCGGGAGGAGTATTCCTCGACATCAGGGACAGGGAAGACCTTTTGCGCGCCCTCGAGGCAATGGATGCGAAGCGCTATATCATCCAGAGGATGGTTTCGCAGGGCCGGGAGATCATCATTGGAGGCCGCTTCGACAATGAGTTCGGCCCCGTGGTGGTCTGCGGCCTCGGCGGCATATACGTGGAGATCCTGGCCGACAGGTCGATCAGGGTTGCCCCCGTCGATGAGGCGGAGGCGCGCGGTATGATAGATGACCTGAAGGGCGCCTCCATTCTCAACGGCGCCCGAGGCAGAATGCCCGCAGACACGAGGGCCCTCACGGAGGTTATCGTCGGCGTATCGAACCTCCTCGCGGCCAATCCCGACATAGTGAACCTCGACATCAACCCTGTCATCGTTTACGACGAAGGCAAAGGATGCGTCATAGTCGACGCGAAGATCGAAATGCTGGACCGGTAGGACGACCTGTCGCGTGGACCTTGAACCTGTCTTTCTTGCCAAACCCCGTGCCTTATGTTACAACCTACCTAAACTATGCCAAACAGTCTCCTGCGACAGATACCGAAGGTGGATTCCATACTTGAGAGCGCCGGCTGGGCGTCCCTTGTCTCCGCATGTCCCGAGTCCATAGCGAAGGATGTCCTTCGCGAGCATCTCGATTCGCTGCGTCTTGACATAAGAGAAGGGCGGGTGGTCTCGGTTCCTTCCATCGATGAGATCGTGACCGCCGTGGGCATAAAGGCGGCCGCCCTTATCGAGCCGGGCCTGAAGAGGGTCATCAACGCCACCGGCGTTATCATCCACACGAACCTGGGGAGGTCGCTCCTCGCGAGACGCGCGGTCAATGCCATCATGCGTGTCGCAACAGGCTATTCCAACCTTGAGTACGATATCGGGAAAGGCGTGCGGGGCAGCCGGTACGATCACTGCAGGTCGGTTCTCAGGAGGCTGACCGGTGCGGAGGATGCCCTTGTCGTCAACAACAATGCCGGGGCGGTCTTCCTTATCCTCAATACCCTGGCGGAAGGCAAAGAAGTGATCATCTCACGGGGCGAGCTCATCGAGATCGGCGGCTCATTCAGGATACCCGACGTGATGAAGAAGTCCGGTGCCGTGCTCAGGGAAGTGGGGACCACGAACAGGACCTACATCGAGGATTTCGAGCGGGCCATCGGCGACAACACCGGCCTTATCATGAAGGCCCATACGAGCAATTACCGCATCCGCGGTTTTACCCACGAGGTGCCGTCGGAAAAGCTCGTCGCGCTGGGGAAGAGATACAATATCCCCACCTATTACGACACGGGCAGCGGACTCTTCTACAATTTCGAAGGTCTCGGAGCGTCCGGGGAGCCCCTGATACCGGAGGAGTTGAAGAAAGGTTTCGATGTCGTATCCTTCAGCGGTGACAAGCTGCTGGGAGCGCCCCAGGCGGGGATCGTGATCGGCGGGGAAGGTTGCCTCGAAGCCATGAAGAAAAACCCCATGACAAGGGCCCTGCGCCCGGACAAGTTCACCCTTGCCGGCCTCGAGGCGACGCTGCTCCTCTGTCTCGATCCCGATTCGGCAGCCAGCGGAATTCCCACCATCAGGATGATCCTTGAAGACAAGGGGGCCGTCGCGAAGAGGGCGAGGCGGATCGCCTCGCAGTTGAGGAAGGAGTGTCCCGACGCAGGGGTCTCCATCATCGACGTCGATTCCGAGGTGGGAGGCGGGAGCTTTCCCGACATGGTCATCCCTTCCGTCGGTGTGGCCCTCGAGCCCCGAACGATGACGATCGCGACCCTGGAGGCGAAGCTCAGGCGCCTGCCTCTTCCCGTCATCGCGCGGATCGAAAGGGAAAGGCTCATACTCGACGTGAGAACGGTCCTCACCGAGGACGAGGGAGATCTCGTCGCGGCCGTGACCGCTGCCTTTGAAAATGGCCGATAGTTTCAGGATCGTCTGTGACGTAAGTGATGTGCGGCTTGATGTCTTTCTCTCTGAAAAGTTATCCCTGACACGAACGAAGGTGAAAGAGATGATCGACGGCGGCCACGTGCGCGTGGATGGCAGGAGGCCCAAACCCGCGATGCGCCTGAAGGAACGCATGGAGATAGAGGGGGAGGTCCCCCGGGAGACGGTCCCCGATGTGGCGCCGGAGGAGATACCCCTCGATATTCTGTATGAGGACGATCACTTCCTGGCCATCAACAAGCCGGCAGGCATGGTCGTCCATCCCTCTTTCGGCCACAGCTCGGGGACGCTGGTGAATGCGGTGCTGGGATATCTCGGCGAGAAACAGGCAATGGGTGATGGGTCATGGGCAACAGGAAACGGGGAGGATACGAAGACGGTGGCGGGGGCGAGAGCGGGGATCGTGCATCGGCTGGACAAGGGGACGACGGGGGTTATTCTCGTCGCCCGTGATGAAAGGACGCAGGAGAGGCTGTCGGTGCTTTTCAAGGACAGGAAGGTCCGGAAGACATATCGGGCGGTCGTCGAGGGGGTGCCCGGCCTTGATTCCTGGACGGTGGAGGGAAATATCGGGCGCCATCCCGTGGAGCGAAAGAAGATGGCCGTGCTGCGCTCCGGCGGTAGACAGGCGAAGACTGATTTCAAGGTCCTGGAGAGGCTGGACGGTTTTTCCTGCATTGAGGCCTATCCCGCAACGGGCAGGACCCACCAGATACGGGTCCATCTGAGTCACGCCGGCTATCCCGTTGTCGGGGATGAGACGTACGGCAGAAAAGCGAAGAGGTTGGCGTTACGACCCCTTCTTCATGCGTACCGGATAGAGTTCACCCATCCGGTGACCTCGAAACCCGTGACCATCGAGGCGCCCGTTCCCGGGGACATGGTCGATTTTCTCGAAAAACATCGTGGACAAGGGCGCTAGAAAACCCGTAAACTACTACATAAACGATGTTTTGCAGGGAAGGGACGGGGCTGTGAAGGAATTTGTACGCGAGAGCAGGAATGATTGGGAGTATTACCATGTCCCGGGGTTGACGAAGGAGGGCATCGTGCACGGGTTCTTCACCCGGCGCTCGCCTGCGTTCCCGCTTAAAGGACATCAGGCGGAGGCGTTCCTCGACGCCTTTTCGCTGAGCGACATGGTCGCGCTCAGCCAGGAGCACGGAACCGACATCCACGTGATCGGCAATGGTGACAGGCCCGTGAAGGGCGATGGGATCCTCTTGTACAAACGGGGTATCGCCGGGGTGATCAACACCGCGGATTGCCTGTGCGTTATCCTCGTCGATCCCGGCTTTCCCATGGTGGCCATCGTTCACGCAGGTTGGCGCGGTACCCTCAAGAAGATAGCTTCCCGTGCGGTCGGCATGATGACGGAGCGGGGAGCGGCGACGCAGCGTATGCTTGCCCTCATGGGCCCCTGTATCCGCGGTTGTTGCTACGAAGTCGGCGGAGAGGTCGGGGACGCGTTCCTTGAGGCGGGTTTCCCCGGAGATATCCTCACCTCTGTCAACGGCTCGCTGCACCTCGACCTTGCGGCCGCGAACGCGCACCTCATCCATGGGGAGGGCATCCATTCCATCTGCGACACGGGATTGTGCACGTACTGCTGCGACGACGATTTCGTCTCTTATCGCAGGGGTGCCAGAAACGCCCGGCAGATGAATTTTGTGGCAATAAGAGGCGGGTGATGGGTGATAGGTTATGGGTAATGGGAAAGGACAAAGAATAGGCGGGCGATAGGTGATGGGGGAAAAAAGAGAAGAGACGGGTGATGGGTGATAGGTCATGGGGTAATAGGCAGAGAGAAAAGAGTATCCCCCATAACCCATAACCTGTAACCTGTTTTTATGAAACTGAAGAAAGAGCTTTCGATTATCATCGGCATTCTCGTCGCCTTCGGGGCGCTTGTTCTGATCGAGACGAGGTTGCCGAACTTCGCTCGGTTCTTCCCGGTGTGGGAGAACAAACTTCTTGTTGTCGTCCTTAACATAAACCTCCTGCTCATCCTCCTGCTCCTCTTCCTGATCACCCGCATCATTCTCAAGGCGTATATTGAGAAGAGACGGGGCATCTGGGGGTCGGGTCTCAAGAAGAGGCTCACCTCGACGCTCCTGTTTATCTCCATCGTGCCCTCTTTCACCCTTTTCATCCTGGCCACGGGTTTTTTCTACGTGAGCATGGACCGGTGGTTCAGCCAGCAGGTGGAGGACACCATGGAGAGCGCCCTCGAGCTTTCCCGGCTGCACTACGAGGAGGTTTTCCAGCGCCACACGAGGATCGGGGAACAGATGGCGGAAGAGATCGGCAAGAAGGAATTGCTGGGAGACGAAAAGGGGCTCAAGAAGCTCCTCAGGCAGTACGGGCGGACCCATCTGCTCGGCTATGTGGCCGTTTACGATCCCCTGTCGGGAGCGATCGTCAGGGTCGGAGGCTCGGCGAAGTCCGAAAGGACGATACTTTCGAGGCTGAAGCTGTTCACGGGCAAGGATGTATCCCAGGAGATCATCCCCGATGAGGAGGGCGAGATGCTCGTTGTGGGCATGCGCCTTGCGGCGGGAGGGGGCGCTCCCATTCTCTTTCTCGGTGACACGATAAAGATACAGGGCAGGGAGCGCATGAAGCAGATCGCCGTCACGAGCAAAGAATTCCGGGAATCCCGTGTGTTCAAAAAGGTCCTCAAGTACAGTTTTATCATCCCCCTGTTCCTCATCACCATCCTTACCATCTTTGTCTCCCTCTGGGTGGGTATCAAGATGGCAACGGAGATCACCGTTCCCATAGAGAAGATGAAGGAAGGCGCGGCCATCATAGCCAGGGGGAAGTTCGACATCAACCTCGAGGACCGGGGAAAGGACGAGATCGGCACCCTCGTGAGGGCCTTCAACAGTATGGCGAGGGAACTCAAGATAGCCAAGGACGAGATAGAGAGCAAGAGCCGTTCCCTGGAGTTTGTCCTCAACAACGTGGCGGCCGGCATCATCTCGACGGACAAGAAGGGTACCATCCTTCTCGCGAACAACGCCGCCCGCGTCATACTCGGCGTCGAGAGGGAGAAACTGGAAGGGATGTCCCTGAGGGAGGTCTTCGGCAACGATTTCAAGGCCCTCACGAAATCGTTCCTCAGGGAGGTCCGGGCATCGAAGGGTGAGACCGTCACGAAGGACCTAAGGCTCAGCCTCAAGAAGGACATCACCTATCTCAGGGCATCGCTCACGGCCCTCAAGGACGAGCGCAGGAGGGTGGGGGGCTTCATCATCGCCTTCGACGACATCACCCACGTGGTGCGTGCCGAGAAGCTGGCCACGTGGCAGGAGGTGGCGCGCAAGCTCACCCACGAGATCAAGAACCCGCTGACCCCCATCGTCCTGTCGGCCGAGCGCATCCGCAGGAAGATCATGGCGCGGTTCACGGGGCCCGACAAGGACGTCCTCGACGAGACGACGTCCGTCATCATCCGGTCCGTGGCCGACATCAAGGACCTTGTCAACGAACTGACAAAGCTCACCCACACGTCCCAGGCGAGGACTCTGGAGAACCTGAACAGCGTCGTCGACGAGACCCTTGATCTCTACCGGAACCTCTACCATAACATATCCATAGGTTTCGAGCCCGAGGAGGTCCCTCTCGTGCGGGTGGACCGCGACGGCCTGAAACGGGCCTTCATCAACCTCATCACGAACGCCGTCAAGGCCATCGACGGCAAAGCGGGGACCATAACGGTCCGCACGCGATACGACAGGGCGAAGCGCACGGGTGTCATCGAGTTCGCCGACAGCGGCAGGGGCGTTCCCGACCAGGACAAGGAGAAGGTCTTCGATCCATATTTCACGAAGGACGAGGGCGGCACCGGCCTTGGCCTTGCCATCGTCCACTCCATCATCCTCGAGCACCACGGCAGGATACGGGTCGAAGACAACGTGCCGAAGGGCGCGAAGTTCATCATAGAGATACCCATAACAGAAACGGCTTGAACCGGAAAAGACCGCTTGAACCGCTTGAACCGTTTAAGCCGTTGGAAAGCGGGTGAGGCATCTACTCAGTAAATACCGCTGGTCGATGGCATCACTGTGCCACCGAATGCTTCGCCTTTAACGTTCAAGCGGTTCAAGCGGTTCAAGCGGTCTGCCGGGCCCCCGGCCCGGCAGACCTGTCTTTTCCCGTCTTTCTGTGTTATATTACTGTCTATGAAGGTTGTTTGTACGAACAGGAAGGCCTATCACGAGTACCATATCGAGGAGAAGTTCGAGACGGGGATAG
>MVQQ01000153.1 GCA_002067555.1 Syntrophorhabdus sp. PtaB.Bin184 | reverse complement strand
CCCTAACGAAGCCTGTATTCCACGGGCAAGAGGACGACAAGCCGGACGGGTACCTTTCTCCTGAGATTTGTCTTCGCAACCGAGTCCCTGGCGCTTTCGTCAAGGACGGAGAAACCGGAGCTGCCGACGACCTTCACGTCATCGATGGAACCGTTCTCGTGGACGGTGAAGGAAAGGGTCACCTTCCCCTCCCATCCCATTCTCCTCGCCCGCTCCGGGTAGACGATGCCCTGCATGATCCTGTCGCGGATAAAGGAGAAGTTCCGCTCGTCGGCGCCGCCGGAACCGAGGTAGTTGAGCGTCTTCGGACCTCCCCCACCGGCACCCGGAGAACCTCCCCCGGACGTCGCGCCCGCCCCGGACGTCGACACTACCCCGGCATACCGGCCCGGTGAATCATCACCGGGCACGGTCACCTGCCCCTGCGGGTCAGACCCGGTGAGGCTCTTCGCGCCCGGATCATGGTCCCGGACAATGGCAGCCGCTGTCCGCTGGTCTGTCTTCCGGGTGTCAACCGGGGCCCTCTTCGCAAGCAGCGCGGGCTGCTTTCTGTGAGGATCAGCTTTCATGTCCCCACCAAGAGGACCATGCTTTTCCCCGCCGCCGGCGTTGTCACCCCCTGGTCCCCTGACAACGCTGAAATCGAGAATGACGCTCTTTTGGCGCGCCACCATCTCGAAGGGAATGATGAGGACGGCCGCCACCAACGCGAGATGCACCAGCAGCGACACGACATAACCGGCGTGACGGCTCCGGGTCATCTTTCCTCCTCCGTCTGGAGGCTCACCTTCCTGAAACCCATGGACTTCACCGTTTCAAGGACCTCGACAAAGCGCTGGAGTTCTATACCCCTGTCCGCCCGTATGAGGAATGGGGTATCGCGGGAGGTGCCGGAAAGCGACTCCTTCAGGCCCGCGAGGTCGACACGCTTCGCCTGGTAGTAGACGACACCGCCTCTATCTATCTCGATGACACCCGTCTTCATGGCCTTCTCCTGCGTCCGGGACACCTTCGGCAGCTCGACGGGGATTATGCCCGTCGCCACGAAGGTTCCCGTCATGAGGACGATGACGAGAAGGACGAGCATGACGTCGATAAAGGGAACCATGTTGATATAGCTGAACTCTTTCTCTTCCATTGTGTCAGTCGGTGTTCTCTGCTACAGCCTTGCGGACTTCACGGGTTCGGGTACAACGTCGCCGTCCTTTTTCACGTTCTCCCCGGCATACAGGGCATCCCACCTGAGAAGGGCCACCTTCACTTTCCGGACGAGGTAATTGTGAAAAACAATGGACGGTATGGCCACGACAAGACCGATGGCCGTGGCCTTGAGCGCCAGGGCAAGGCCGAACATGACCCCCGTCGCGTCAACGTATCCCTGGCTGCCTATGGTCGAGAAGGTGAGCATGATGCCGAGCACGGTGCCGAGGAGGCCAACGTAGGGCGCGTTGCTGCCGATGGTGGCGATGACGGACATTCTCTTCGTGATATCGATCTCCAGCGATCTTCTGTCATTGCCATACTGTGCTATATCGAGCCTTTTGAAAAAGAGGTAACGTTCCACGAAGAAGGCCACCGAGAAAAAAGACATCACTCCCAGAAGGCCGATAATCCCGTAATCCACAACATATCCGAGCCATTGCATGTGTGTAATGTATTATAAATACTGGTTGTTGTCAAAAGTTCTTCTCCTGTGGTAAATATGAGGATCGAAGCCGGGAGCAGCCTCATGACAGCGACGAACGACCTGATCGGATACATCACACCGCAGAATTCCAGGGAGCTCACATGCACGGGAATCGCCTGTGTTGACGGCATCTCTTTCGAAGGTCACGTCTTTCTCCTCTCCCTCATGCCCTGCTGCGGCCTGCTCGCCCTTCCCTTCTGGGCGAAGGTGTCGGGCCGGCTCGTCAACGAAAGGGAGGAGGAGGCAGTCCTTACTGTCGTCGTCACGCTCTTTGACGCCGACGGCAAGCATCTCGCCGATTACTCCGACGTCATCGCCGTGGAGGCGGGTGAGAAAGGAACATGCGACGTCAAGCTCCTCGGTTTTCAGGAAACGGCCGAAACGTACACCATAGCCGTCACCGATACGGAACTTGCGTGAGGAGAGCCGGTCCATGGATGACAACGACTCCATCAACAAACCCTTTTCCGAGCTTTCTCAATTTCTCAAGGAACATCGGATCACGGTGAAGAAGGACACGTCTCCGGCACCGGCCAGGAAGACTGCCGCCGCGCCCGAGGACGACGAGCACCTCCTCAGCGAGGCGATGGAGGGCGTGCGAACGATCAGGCAGGGCGAAAGAAGGATACAGGTAAAAAGACCGACGCCCGTCGCGGGTCCCCCCAGGGAAAGCGAGGAAGAGAAGCTCCTTAAGGAAGTGCTGGCGGACCACAACACCATCAACGTCACGAACCTCCCCGAATACATGGAAGGCTACGTCGAAGGCATCAACCCTCTCATCATGGAAAAACTCCGCAAAGGCGAATTCTCCGTCCAGCAGGTCATAGACCTCCACGGCCTCTCCATAGAAAGCGCCCGCGAAACCTTCGAATACTTCCTCAGCAGCGCCGTCAAGAAAGGTCTCAGATGCGTGAAGGTGATCCACGGCAGGGGCCTGAGGTCGAGGCGCGACCCCACCATCAAGGACTATCTGAAAACATGGATCCTCCGCGCCATGCACCGCAAATGGGTAACCGCCTTCTCCAACGCCACAATGTCCGACGGCGGCCCCGGCGCCACCTACATCCTCCTGAGAACAAAGCCGGAGAAGAAGAGGATAAGGATAGTGGGGTGAGAAGACGGCTTGAGCCGCTTGAATGGCTTGAGCCGCTTGAACGTTTGAAGAAGCCGCTTGAGCCGCTTGAACAGTTTCAACTGCTTGAACGTTAAAAGAAAGAACCCTTGAATGGCTTGAATCGCTTGGCGAGTCGCGGATAAAGTCGAGCCTCGGTCCGTTCTATGCTCTGTCGTCATGCCCTGCCCCGGCTTGTGTTCTGTCGTCATTCCCTGGTCTGGTTTGTGTTCTGCCGTCATTCCGGCGAAGGCCGGTGTCTTCACTCGCGGAAGCGACATCTAGGAAACATGCCGCCTCGGATGAACGTCTGGATTCGAACTCGAAGCCCGAATGAAGTAGAACCGGACCCTGTCAACACGCTGTTGAGTGTGGAAAGATCTAACCTGTAACAACGGATTCTCCGCGTAGAACACACGGAACCCGGGGAGGCCGGAGAAAATGGTGCGGGCGCAGGGAGGAAGAAGGAGCTACTGCAGATGCGTACCTGTTTCCTGCTTCCCTTGACGCGGTGTATCATAAGTGTTACACTGATAAACGAAAGGAGACATCATGCCGACCAAGAATGCGCGGGTAAACGTGGTATTGGAGAAACCCCTCTACGCGGCCGTGGATGAGATAGCGAAGAGACAGGGGCTGTCGAGGTCCATGGTGGTGAGGGACCTCGTCAGGGAAGCGATCGAGCTTCGCGAAGACCTGGCCCTTGCCGCATTCGCCGAACGACGGGACAAGAGTTTCGATGCGAAAAAGGCCATCACCCACGAGGACGTGTGGGGCTGATGTGGAGTACGTACTGAAGTACCATCCATCCGTCAAAACAGAAGATATCCCTAAACTTGACAAGCGAATGGCCACGAGGATAAGAGAGGCCATAGAAACACGACTCCTCACAGCACCCCAGGAATATGGCGAACCCCTCAGAAGAACCCTGAAAGGATATTGGAAGCTCCGTGTCGGCGACTACCGCGTGGTGTTTCGTGTGCAGAGCAAGGATATCATCATCCTCGGGATCATCCACAGGAAAGAGGTCTACCAGATAATCGAGAAGAAGAGGATTACGGATTAGAGCGGTGCCTTCTCGAAGCTCTCAGGGAAACACCTGTCTAATCCGCAATCCTCTTCTGTTGATACAGTCCACTCTCACGTAATTCCGGGTTTAGGCCCGAATCCGGAAGTTCTTCTGACTCGACATGTTTCCTGGATGTCGCTTCCGCGAGTGAAGACACCGGCCTTCACCGGAATGACGACAGAGCGCAGGGTGGACTGAGGATCGACTTTGTCAACGACCTGTCAATCGGCTAGAGTTATTCAAACCGCCTTTACTTTCTTCTGCCGTTAACCCTCAAACCATTCAAGCCACTCAAGCGATTCAAGCCGCCTTTGTCTTGTTCGCCTCATCCCCCACCCTTCTTCGTCTCCACCACGCGATGCCACCAACGACCGCTGCCGTCCCGTAAACGCAGTTTTGACTTTAATTTGGGGCCTTGTTCTGTTATAAGGTACAAGGAGGAAGTCATGGACAAGGTAGGCATCGTGGGTGTGGGGAATATGGGGGAGTCTGTCCTCAGGGCCCTGCTGCAGAAGGGGGTTAAGAAGGAAAGCCTTTGTTTTGTCGAGGCAAGGAAAGACCGCGCCCTCTCTATCGGAAAGACATATGGCGTCAAGGACGTGAAGAGAGTTTCGGAGCTCACGAAGAGGTCCGATCTTGTCGTGGTTGCCGTCAAGCCCCAGGATGCCCGAAAGGTACTTCCCGATGTTGCTTCCTCCATGGACGGATCGAAGGTGCTCGTTTCCATCATGGCCGGCGTGACCATGGCGAACATCATCGCGCTCGCGGGCAGGTCGGTGAAGGTCATCAGGATGATGCCCAATATCGCCGTCAAGGTCGGCCAGGGTGTGATAGGCGTGGCGGCAGGCGCGGATGTCTCGCAGAAGGAAGTCTCCAAGGTGAAGGAACTCTTTTCCTCCGCGGGTCTTGCCGTCGATGTGGGAGAAGAACTGATGGACGCCGTCACCTCCCTCGGGGCCAGCAGCCCCGCGTTCTTTCTTCTCTTCCTTGAAGCGATGATCGACGGCGGCGTCAAGACGGGTATTCCCAGGGACAAGGCCAGAGCCATCTCACTTCAGGTCATCAAGGGGACGATCGCCATGCTCGAAGAAGAGAACGTCCACCCCGCACTGATGCGCGAAATGATAACATCTCCCGGCGGCACCACCATCAGCGGCCTCGCCGCTCTTGAAGACAAGGCTTTCAGGGGAAGCGTCATCGAGGCCATTGAAAAGGCCGCGCAGAGGGCAAAAGAACTTTCCCTATGATGAACCAATATCAGAGCAAGCGACAACTGATGGTGGAAACGCAGATCGTCGCCCGCGGGGTCACGGACAGGCGCGTCATCAACGCGATGCTGAAGGTCCCGAGGCACCTCTTCGTCGATGAGGCGCTCTGGCCCGAGGCGTACGAGGACCACCCTCTTCCCATCGGAGAGAAGCAGACCATCTCGCAGCCCTACATCGTCGCCCTCATGACAGAACTTCTCCATCTCACCGGCAAGGAAAAGGTCCTCGAGATCGGCACCGGTTCGGGGTATCAGTGTGCCATCCTCGCGGAGGTTGCCGACATGGTCTATACCATAGAGCGCATACCGGCAATTGCTAAAAGGGCGCGCAAGATATTCGACCAGCTCAAATACACCAACGTGATCATCCACATCGGCGACGGCACTCTCGGCTGGAAGGAACACAGTCCCTATGACGGGATCATCGTGACGGCTGCCGCTCCCCACCCTCCCGCGGCCCTGCTCGAACAGCTCGCCATC
>MVQQ01000152.1 GCA_002067555.1 Syntrophorhabdus sp. PtaB.Bin184 | reverse complement strand
GTACATGGAGAGGCTCTTCACCTGCCGGGACGATGAGCATCCCTACTTCTACTACCTCATGTGGCTCGACAACGATGACATCGCCATCGACGTGGCGCAGATGCTGGGGCTCGATCCCACGGAGGAGTCCGTCACCACGATCGTGGAGAAGGTGATCAAGCCCTGCGCCGAGGATATCGACGGGCTCCCCTACGAGCCCTACGAGCTGATCAGGCAGGTCCTCCGGGATGCGGGAAAGGAATCGGACATGGTCTGCGCCGCGTCATCCGTCATCGTCGTCTACCTGTCCCTCAGGGAGAAGGTTTTCAACGTTCCCTTCACCACGGACCTCATGTGGAAGAAGAAGGACGGATGGCTTATCATGGGACAGGAGGGGGACTTCGGGGTGTGAGGGACGGGCAACTGCGGGCTGACAGCGACGGCGCAATGAGACCAGGGGAGGCAAGGATCTCCCGGCACTCCCGGTAAACAGGGGCGTGTCACGTCAGCAGGCCCTGCCACAACAAGCTGCTCCTTCCCTGTCCAAATGCTATTTCAGAAGCTCCGGACAATAGTGGCTTACAAGGAGAGTCGTTAGCTGCTCTCCTCTCTTTGAGCAAAGCTCAATATTCATGGCAGTCATCGCGCAGAAATCTGTTGGATAATCGACCTCCTCTCGTTTCACGAAATCTGTCGGGAATGAAGGCAATGCCTTGTCACGAATAAAGAGGATCAGGGAATGAGGATAGGATGTCCTTGAGCCTGATCAAGTGAGAAGCAAGCTTCTCCTTCATTTTCGGGTGTTTTAGTAGCTTCTCGACTCTCTCCCTATCACACGCCCTATACTCCGCCATGATCCAGACGAATTCCATAGTGTAGTCGGGCAGCATTTTGAGCAGCGACTGCCTCACGTCCGTTATGGAACGTGAATCAGGTTGCCATCTTGCCCCTCCCCTTGCGAGCATATGGATCATCCTGATGGCTTCCCGCGATTTCTCCGTGTCCATGTCTTTTTCGCGAAAGAAATAGTCGGTGAAGCGATGAATATTCCAGCTCATGTCTCTGAGCAACGTGTCTATCATAGACGACCCTTTATCCTCCGCGTCGAGGGGCGTGAACCCTTTCGCGAGCAGCATCTTCACAAGATCCGCCCTTTCAGCATGGCAGGCCTCACGGAGAAGATTCTTTGTCCCTGGATGGGAGGGATCCAGGCTGATAGCGTTTGACTTGAAGACATCGAAATGTCCCCGAGAGGCAGCAAGTTCTATCGCGTTCTCGGACTCGTCGTCCGGGTAGTACTCCGCCTCCGGTTCGTCGGCCCCCCGGGCGTATGGGTCGGCCCCTGCCCAGAGCATGAGCCCCACCCATCGAAGGTTACCTTCCCGGCAATGGTGGCGGAGGGCTATGTTCGCCTGTTCCTGAAAATGAGGGAAATGTACCTGGTATCTTTTCAATATGGCGAGCATAGGGCGCATCTTATTGCAAAGGGCATAGGCCAGCGGCTGTCCGGTCTCGACGTCCGCTCCCTTCTCAATGAAGTATGCGACTGTATCCTTGTCCCAGGTATCGAAGACAGTCCTCATGTCGACTGTATGTATGTCGGCCCCGTGCTCGACCACGAGCTCCACGAAATCCCGCCTTCCCTTCTGGAGCGAATGTTCCAAGGCGGAGTAACGCAATTCCTCGACGGCGGCCCCGCCCTCGAGAAGCACCTGCACCATGCTATGAAATCCGGTGTTAATGGCGGTCTCCCTCGGTCTTCTCGGGAAGGGAGACGGGCTTGCCAGACGCGATCCACGCCTGCACCTCGAAGAGTCTTCCCGTCCGAATAATCTGAATTAGAGGGAGGAGCTCTTCATATGTCGTCGCCCGTCTCATAGTCCTCCTGCTGCTTCTTCCTTTCGTCTGCCCGCATTACTGCGGCAATCTTTTCGAGGCCCTGGACGATAGCGTAGAGAACATCCTCGAGCCTCTGCCTGTCGGTATCCCTCCATAACCTCCTGACCGGCGCACGGAGATTGTCGTCCACGCTCCCGATCCTGATGCATAGCTTTCCCGACGCCACGTCCCGTACATACTTGTTGTAGCCGAATTCGTAGGGCCCGTCGAGGTTGTGTTCCCTGGCATGGAGCCTTTCGGCTTTCAGGTCCTCAGTGATCGAGATGGGTATGCGTATCCCCTCGATAATCGCCGAGGTCGATGCCCTTAAGACGCGGACCTCGTGCCCCTCTGCCTCAAGCACCTTTATCAGCGTGTCTATAACGCGAAGGGCGCGGTCCCTGCTCTCCGGGGATACGTAGATGTTGAGGCAGTGAGGGGGAGGGAGCACGAGCCCGTTGGCGCCAGGCTCGACGGCGATCAGTGCGTCGGCAACGGTCGCTATGAGCGGGTGAGGGTCGGTAAGGGTCTGAAGGACGGCGAACTTTTCGCGTGGGGTCTTCTTTCTGCGGGTGCCCGCCACGATTCCTCGAACATGATCGCGCCGTGATGCCCGGTCGTGATCGACCCAAATCCTGACCGTCGTATCCTCGTCGCCCTTCGGCAACGGTGTCTGTTCAACCTTATAGCCCGCCTGTTTTTGGGCCCACCAGCCCCTCGACGGCCGCGGTATCCCGTACTTCTTGCAGATTTTCGCCAATCCGACATCTGATAAACCGTATTTCCCGGCAAGAACCCTCATCGGTGTCGTCCACACCTGATCGTAGAGGTCTTTCCTGGCAAGAACAATGGTTTCGGCTGCCATGGCGTATTGTATCATAGCTGATGGCGTGCCTAACAGCCCGAATCCACCTTGTTGGTTAGGCAAGCAAACTGGCTTTTTCTATTGGTTTACCGGAGATCACGGAGGCACGCTGAAAAGGAAAGGGTAAATTGTGAGTTGTCTCGCGCCCTCCTGCCTTCAGCAGGATCAAGACCGCAGAGGACACGAAAGGATGCCTGAAGGAAATGGCCAGTACCCGTCGTCTATCATCTGTGAGAGCAATGGTAATCTTTCGTTCTCCCAGCATATGTTCCTCATGTAAAGGATGGTACACGGTAACGTGACAGTCGCTGGACCCCGGGAAGGGTGTCAGGATAGGCTTCTTTACGGCGATGTCTGAC
>MVQQ01000151.1 GCA_002067555.1 Syntrophorhabdus sp. PtaB.Bin184 | reverse complement strand
GTCAACACAATTGCTGGCCCGGCAGCGATCTTTTTTGGCTTTTAGACCTGAGACTTGCGACCTGAGACTTGCGACGGTTCCTTGACCTGTGACGTGAGACTTGTGACCTGCGACAGTCTTTCAGGTTGTCAGTATCTTCTCCATTTCGATGATCTCCTCGTCGACAGCTTCGAGGTCGCAAATGAGCTTGAAGACGTCCACGTTGGCGATGGTCGGCGAGATTTCGTACAGGGCCCGGAAGGCCTCTGTTTCCTCGATGACGATGCCGCTTCTGTCTCCGCCGAAACCGAAGTACCGTACCCGTGCCAGTTCGTCGGCGAGGGCACACACGGCGACCGTTGGCCGCGTCTGTTCGGGGCACAGGGAAACGGTGTGATGGTATCGCGCCACGTCGACGAGGGTGAAGGGAAACCTCCACCTTTCCATGATCATCCCCCCTATCGTGTCGTGTGATTCTCCGATGATCCTCTTTTCGGCCTCGATCATGGGAAGACACTCCTCGTGTGTGACCTGGATGACGATCTTGTAAATCTCATGGGCAAAGCGGTCGAGCACCACCTTGCCGATATCATGGAGGAGACCTCCGAAGTATATCGTGTTCCTGTCGCCGACGGCGAGCTCAGCACAGATCTTCTTCGCAATCACACCCGTCGCGACGGAGTGCTTCCAGAATTGCCCGATGTCAAAGGTCTCCGTGTCCGCCGGCGGCTTGAGGGCCTGATACGCTCCGCAGGAGACACAGATCATTCCCAGTTCTTTCACACCGAGCATGCTCACGGCGTGCTGTACGGTTGCGACCTTGTTGGCGAGGCGGTAGAAGGCGGAATTGGCCACCTTGAGAACGTTCATGCTCATCGGCGGGTCTTTCGCGATTATCCTCGCGATGTCGTTCATGCCCGTGTTCTCGTCATTGAGCGCCTTGAGCAATTCGACTATGACACCTGGAATGGGAGGGATGAAGTTGATCACCGTCTCGAGCTTTTTCGCGAATTCCGTTATCACAGGTTCACAACCTCCAGGGATTTCCGCAGGGCCATCTCTGCCGGTGATAATATCATCGGACAAAGAGCGCCATCTCTTAAGGACACCCACGCCTTCCGCTCCGGCAGTGATCTTTTTTCTTTGCAATCGACGTCGCGGTGCTGTAAAACATCAGGAAAATCTGCCTCATCGCGTCGCGGCCGAATGGAAACTATCGCACTCATATGGCACAACATGACACGCCTTTTAACCAGGGACGGAACAAAACCATCCGCTGCGCTGTCTCATACGAGGGAAGGGCGGCAAGAACAGGGGGATGAAGATGCTCAGTACGTTGCCCTGTGCCAGGGAGGCGAACCGGCGGCCTTCGAGGTCCTGGTGAGGAGACATCAGAAGAGGATGTTCAACATCGCGTATCGCATGACGGGAAACTACGAAGATGCAGGTGACATCGTGCAGGAGGCTTTTCTTTCCGCGTACAGGACGATAAAGCATTTTCGCGGCGAGGCCCGGTTCTCGACCTGGCTCTACGGCATTGTCGTAAACCATGCCAGGAACCGCCTGCGTCAGGCGGGCAGCAGGGCATACCATGAACCGGTGAGCCTCGACGATCCGCCCGTCGGGGGAGAGGGTGGTCCCGCCTTCGATCCGCCCTCACGTGAGACACCCGCCCTTGACGTGCTCGTGCGGAAGGAGACCCAGGAAAAGGTGCAGCGCTGCATCAACGGGCTCGAAAAGGAGCACCGGGAGATTATCGTGCTCAGGGATATCGAGGGGTTCTCCTACGAAGAGATCACCGGGATGCTCGGCATACCCGACGGCACGGTCAAATCCCGCCTTTCGAGAGCGCGCAATGCCCTCAGGGAAAGCCTGAAGAAAGTGCTCGGTGATCTATGAGAAAATGCGGCGACATAGAGGACCGTTTCACCGCCTATCTTGACGGTTATCTTGAGACCGCGGAGCGCGAGGTGGTCGAGGAACATCTTTCCACGTGTCCCGACTGCCTTCAGAAGTTCAGGGAGCTCGAAAGGACGCGGGCGATACTTGCCGGGCTCGATGAGATCGATCCGCCACCGGGACTGACAGAAAAAATAATGGCACGGATCCATGAAGAAGGGCAGGTGAAAGCAGGCCTCTTCCGCAGGCTTTTCTTTCCTCTCCATATAAAGGTTCCCGCGCAGGCGCTGGCGACGGTATTCGTCGTGGTCCTCGCCGTTTATGTTTTCAGGTCGACCCTGCCGGAAACGGCAAACCTCGAAAGGCCTTCAACGGCTCCTCCCGCCGTGGAGACAGTGCCGCATCCCCCGAAGAAGGAGGCGGCGCCTGGCGCCAGGAAGGAAACACCCCTTGAGAAACCAATCGCAACCCCCTCTTCCAAGCCCGCGGCGGCGGCGCAAACCCTGAAGAAGGAACAGGCCGCGCCGGCCGCGGCCTCCGTGCCTGAAACAGCTGCGCAGGCACCGCCTCCGGTTCGGGCCTACAGAGACGCTCCGCACGGTGCCGTGGCCACGGAGAAATCGGAGAAGCTCGAGTGGCACACCGATAACGCCATGCCACCCTTGAAGGCCGCGCCTCCCCCCGCGGAGGGACGCCTCAAGACCCGGGGCACGGCGGTGATGGAAGAGAAGAGCAAGACACCGGCATCCGTATCCGCGGCCCCTCCTCGCACCGCGCCGCCCGATGTCCGAAACCGTGTCGCCATGATATCGAAAGACCCCCGTCAGACCGCGATCCAGGTAAAGACAATCATGCGGTCCCTGGGGGCGACGAGGATCGAGGAAAGCACGGCGGATAATATCGCGACAGTCTCGGGATGGATCGATACGGCAGCCCTCGGGGAACTCGTCGCCCGGCTCAAGGAGATCGCCCCGGTGGATGAGCCCATGGATTCCCTCCTGTCCGGTCCGAAGTCCTCCCTTGTCGAGATCACCATACGGGGTCAGGGCAACGACACCACGGTGAAACCCACCGACAGGTAACATCCCCTCCCCTACAATCACACGCGACAGGGCGCGCAGACACACGCTACACTGCAAATGGGCAGACTCGTGTATTTCCTGTTGACAACTTTTGGAGCGCCCATGTAAGGTATGGGCGAGTCGGGGGCGGCTCGCAGTCATTGTCAGGGTCACGGGGTGTAGCAAAGCTTCAGGTGCCTCGTTCGAAAGTCCGACCCCTATGGGCCCCACCCTGATGCTGAGCGCATTGAATATGTCAGGCAACCTGTCGGTTATACATAAAAAGGATCTTCAGCCGAAGATCGATCCTCCTGAGACACCGGTGGGGCTCAGTGTAACGGCTCTTTCCGTACGGGAGACCGTGCGCTCCCGGGTCCCCGTGGACAACAGCAAATACGACAGGAATGAAGAGGTCGACGAGTTGTATCGCAGGTGGTCGCAATCACCCGCCGGCCATCCCGAAGACCGGTACCAGACCGTCATACTTCTCTTCTGGAAACTCTACAGGCCCAGGATCATGGCGATAGCAAGAAAGTACAGGGACCTGAGCCCCGTCTTCGATAACGAGGATCTCGAGCAAACAGGACTACTCGGGATCTTCCAGGCATTGACGAAATATGATCATGCCGAGCACATCGACATGAGATTCTCCACCTATCTCGAGTGGTCCGTACGAAATGTCTTTCAGCGCACCATAGGTTACACGGACAAGTTCGTTGAGATCTACGACAGGGATGACGCCTTCCTGCGTGTCATAAGTTACAGGGAATTCCTGGTGAAGAAGAAATCCATCATGTCGGAAGGGATGAAGTACATCATCAGGTCGAGGCAGTGCTATCTTTCCGACATGCATCACCTTTCCGACGGCGGCCCGTACAACCTGCCTCCTCATCGGGCCTTGACCGGGCATACCGGATGGGATGGTGAAAGTGACGATCCATAATGAGGAGCCAAGATCCTATGGACAGAACGGAAAGCGAAGACATCCGTGAAGAGACCGGGAGTGCCGCCAGATCCCGGGTGGCCGGTGCGGCAGTGGCCAGCGAACTCGAGAGCATCAGGGAAAGGGCACTGGAGGTCCTCGCGAATTACAGGAAAACGAAGGCCGTCATCCGCAAGGAGGTGAGGAAGGAATATGCAACAGAGATCCGTCATCTCGAAAACGAGCGTTCGCAGAGGGAGATGGTCATCAAGGAAAAGATGGCGGAGATCGACCGGCTGCGGGACACGATAGAATCGCTTAACAACGAGGTCTTCGGGCTCCGTTCGAAAAGCAAACTGTGGGAACACGAATGCGCGAGGATATCCGACACCTATCACAGGACGGTGCTGTACTATTCGAATCCCGGGCTTGTTGAAGTGCAGCTGCAGGTCATCTCAGAATACGTTGACGCCCTCGCCAGATTCGTCAGCGTGCACAAATGGGACAGGGATACCGCGGACATGGCGGAGAGATACCGCGACTCCATTCACGCAAAGCTGCACGAGGTCATCCGTGGGATCGACATGAACCCCAAAGAGGACACGTCCCTTGCCTCGGCACGGAACAACGTCGGCACCGTGCCGGCAGATAATGACACGAAAATATAGCTGACGAGCGCTAAACCCTTACTTCTTCACTACCTGCATCGGTTTCGAGCAGCACACAAGATCGCAGAGCTCGACGCAGTTGCAGACGGTATCCACAGAGACGACGAGCCCGCATACATTGCACCGATATTTGGTCCCCTTCTTGTTGACGGCCTTTGCCGCTGCGGGTTTCGCCTTCACGGGTGCGGCTTTCTTCGCCGCGGCTTTCTTTGCCGCGGGTTTTGCCGCTGCTGGTTTCGCCTTTGCCGGTGCAGCTTTCTTCACTGCGGGTTTCATTTTCTCGGCTACACCTTTTGTCGCCATGAACGGCCCCCTTTTATTTTTTTGCGGGCGCTTTCTTTGCCGCGGGTTTCTTTGCCGCGGGTTTCTTTGCCGTCGTTGTCGAAGCTGCGGGTTTCGCCTTTGCCGCGGTTGCCTTTTTTGCCGGTGCGGCTTTCTTCACTGCGGGTTTCTTCGCGGGTGCCGCTTTCTTCGCGGGTGCCGCTTTCTTCACTGCGGGTTTTGCCGCTGCTGGTTTCGCCTTTGCCGGTGCGGCTTTCTTCACTGCGGGTTTTGCCGCTGCTGGTTTCGCCTTTGCCGGTGCGGCTTTCTTCACTGCGGGTTTCTTCGCGGGTGCCGCTTTCTTCGCGGGTGCCTTGACCGTCTTTTTTGTTTCCGCCTTTACTACCGTTGCCGCCTTACTTTTTTTCGTCGAGCATCTTGTCGCCATGATTCCCCCTCGCTTTAGGTTTTTGTAGCGCAAATCTATTTATTTTTTATTGTATATTAATAAAACATTCTGTCAAGAAGGAATGTGAAAAAAAAGCCATTTGTTTCAAATTACTTGCGGCGAAGGAAGACGCGCGTTCTGCGCACTATCCTGACGATCTTCCTGATCAGAAAACCTCTGGCCAGGTAAAGAACGAAGGTGAGAACAATACTGATGATAAGAAGAACGAAGAAGAGGCGGTATTGCCGGGAGTACACGGCTGTGCCCTGCATGGTCAGCATCAGCGTTCCGGGCAATCTTCCGAAGATGTTCATTATGATGAAGTCGAGAAGTCTGATGCGGGTCAATCCCAGGAGATAACACAGCGAATCCTTCGGAAAGCCGGGAATGAGAAAGAGAATGAAGGACACGTTGAGTCCCTTGTGAGTGACGAAGAAATTGAACTTGTCTATGTATGCCTTCTTGACGACCTTCTCCACGAACCGCAGCCCGAGCATCCTCGATATCGCGAAAGCTCCGAGCGAGCCGAGGGTAAGGCCGATGGTGGAGAGGATCGCTCCCCAGGTGTTGCCGAAAACGAGGCCTCCGACAAACCCCGTTATCTCACCCGGCACAGGGGCGAAAACGACCTGAAGGGACTGGATCATGATGAAGGCGACCGCGGCGAAGGGTCCGAAGGAGAGGATGAAAAGACGCAGCTTCTTGTAGTCGAAGAAGAAACGATAGTAGGCGACGATCTCTTTCCACGCGCCCTCCTGGTAAGAATAGAAGATGAGAAAGATGAGGAGCAGCGTGAACAACGCCAGGATGGACCGCAGAATACGTGAGACGGTCTTTGATCTGACGAGTGACGTCCGGATCAATTTTGGACCGCGACCGTCCGGAGGACTTCGTCAACGGTAGTAAGCCCCTCGTTGAGAAGGATGAGGCAGTATTCCTTCAGGGCCTTCATGCCGCTTCTTACCGCCGCGTCCCTGATGGCCAGAGTGTCGGCCCCTTCCGCGATGAGATGCCTCAATTCTTCGTTGACGATGAGGACCTCGTACACACCGACCCTTCCCTTGTATCCCGTTCCCCCGCACACGTCACATCCCTTTCCCCTGTACAGCGTGGTGCCCTCATCGAGGTCGAGATATTTCAGGATCATGGGGTCGGGCTGGTAGGCTTCCTTGCACTTGCCACAGATCCTTCGAACGAGACGCTGGGCAATGATGCCGATGACGGAGGTGGAGATGAGAAAGGGCTCGATGCCCATTTCGGAAAGACGCATGAAGGTGCTCGGAGCGTCGTTCGCGTGAAGCGTCGTGAAAACAAGGTGACCGGTGAGAGCCGCCTCGACGGCTATCTTCGCCGTCTCCGTGTCACGCGTCTCGCCGACGAGGATGATGTCCGGGTCCTGTCTCAGGAAGGCCCTCAACACCCGCGCAAAGTCGAGCCCGATATCGGAGTTCACCTGCACTTGATTGACACCCTCAAGATCGTACTCGACAGGGTCTTCGACCGTGGATATGTTGACACCGATATCGTTGATCTCGGCAAGCGAACTGTAGAGCGTCGTGCTCTTTCCCGACCCCGTGGGGCCGGTGACGTAGATGATGCCGTAGGGCTTCTTGATCATGTCGCGGACAAGCTCGAGGACGGGCGGGTGCGAGATGAGCTTGTCGAGACCCATAGTCGTGTTCGTCTTGTCGAGGATCCTCGTACAGATCTTTTCGCCGAACTTGGTCGGCACCGTGGAGACACGGAAATCGACGGACTTGCTGCCGAGTTTGATGGTGATCCTGCCGTCCTGGGGAAGACGGCGCTCGGTGATATCCAGTTTCGATATGATCTTAACCCTGCTGATAAGCGGCAATTGCACCTTCTTGGGAAGCATCATCTCTTCGCGCAGCACGCCGTCGATGCGGTACCGGACGCGCAGTCCGCGCTCCATGGGTTCGATGTGGATATCGCTGGCACCCTTTTTCAAAGCCATGGCAATGATGTTGTTCGTCAGTCTGATGATGGGGGCGCCCTCGGCCTCGCGCGCGAGATCGGTGATACCCGAATCGTCCTCCTGGCCCTCGTCGAACTCGACATCCTTCATGATGTCCGACTGGATGTGGTCCATGGAATCCAGGAAATCGTCGAGGTTGACCTCCGTCTTCTCTTCGGCGAGGGGCTTGGTGATGTTCTTGTACTCACCCTCCATGAACTGCTTGAAGTCTTCCTCGGCGACGATGATCTGATCGAGGGCCACGCTCTTCGTGAACTTCGCCTTGACCAGCCTGCGCGCCTCGTCGAGGGCAAGTATGTCCTGGGGGTTCACCATGGCGATGGTGAGACTCCCGTTGCCGTACGAGGTGGCCAGCATCTTGTACTTCAATGCCTCCGCCTCGGGTATGACGGTGATGAAATCGGGATCGATCTTGAGCGTCTGCATCGAGACGACGCCCATGCTCTTCTGCGTGTTCATCTCCTCGATGCGTTCTGCAACTATCTTGTTGATGGATATGGAGATGCTCGGGTGCTCGAGGAGCAGCGCGTCGAAGTCCTTCTTTTCGAGAACGAAAAGCTCTGTCGCCGCGATTGCCATGACCGTGGCCGAGCGGGGCTTGCCGGTAAGAAGTGCCATCTCGCCGAAGCATGCCCCCATGCCGAGCGTCGCTATGGTGAGGTCGACGCCGAGGTTCTGCTCTCTTTTCTTTACCTCGACCTGTCCATTCTTGATGATAAACATGGCGTCGCCGGAGGCGCCTTCGCGGACAATGGCAGTGTTCGGAGGATAGACCCTTTCCCGCAGTTTCGTTGAAAGCTTTTCCAGATCGCCATCGTCGAGAGCCCGGAACAACTCCGTGTTCTTGAGCGACGAAACCCTGTCCATCGCGGCGCTCACTACGATATCCTCCAGAGTGTTAGGCCCCGTTTGTTCATATGCCCGTTAAACTCCGCCGGGATAGTAAAGTCTTTGAGGCCGGCTTGAAGCCGGCCTGCCCAAAATTATAAAGGATATTCTCAAAAATAGTAACAGTTATTTTCGCGGGCGCCGGCACGTGGCGACCGGCTTTCATGACGAGGACATCTTACTGGTGGAGAAGGTTCCTCGTCTTCGACGTCAATGCCTTTATCGCGTCCTTCAGACCGTCAATGGTAAGCTCGTACATGGGAAAAAGCTTGCCGATGGTGTCAACGGTGTAATGTCCCCAGAAGTTCTTGTGCGTCGGGTTGAGCCATACCGAGTGCGGGAAATGATCCCGTATCCTTGTGAGCCACTCGAGGCCGGGCTTGTCGTTCGTCGAGAAATAGTCGATGCAGCCGTTCACCTCGAAAAGCTCTGAATAGGCCATCCTGGCGTCGCCGACGAGTATGAGCTTGTAGTTCTTGTTGAAGAGGGAGAAGAGCTTCTCCGTCGGCACGTTCTTGTAATTGGCCATATCTTCGTAGATATCCTGGTAGATGCAATTATGGAAGAAGAAGTAGCGGAACTCCTTGAAGTGATTCGCCTGGGTGGCTGCGGAAAAGAGTTTTTCGCACAGCTCCGTGTAGGGCAGCATCGATCCCCCGGTATCCATGAGAAGGATGATCCGCACCGAGTTCTCCCGGGACTTGCTGAAGACGAGCTCTATCTCGCCGCCTTCTTTAGCCGTCTTGTCAATGGTCTCTTCTATGTCCAACTCTTCCTCGGTGCCCTCGCGCTTGAGCTCGCGCAGCTTCTTGAGGGCCATCTTCGTCTGCCGCACATCGAGGATGATGTCGTTGCGGTAGTTGCGGTACCTGCGCTCCGTGGCCACCTTGGAGGCCGACTGCATCCATGATTCTCCCCCGACCCTGATCCCGCCGGGGTGATACCCATAAGCGCCAAAGGGCGATTTGCCTCCCGTTCCAACCCATTTGCTCCCGCCGTCGTGACGCTCTTTCTGCTCTTTCAGGCGCTCCCTGAACTGCCGCATCAGTTCCTCGAGATCATGGGTGCGCCGGAACTCCTCGAGCTGTCTCTGAAACTCCATGATCTCCTCGGGGCTCATCTTCGGCAAACGGTTCAGCGGGTTCTCGAGCCATCCGAGCACCTTGTCGAGTTCGACATCCTCGGTGGCAATGCCGCCGAAGAACTCCTGAAAGGCAAGGTCATAGGCGTCGTAATACGCCTCGCTCTTGACGAGAAAGGCCCTGCCGATGTGATACAGATGGTTGAGGTTCGATTGAAAATGACCTTCGTACAATGCCTCGATGAAAGACATCCATTCCTTGATGGAAACGGGGACACCTTTCTTCCGGAGCGTGAAGAAAAAATCTATGAACATGGTTACCTTCTTCTGAATCCAAACCCACCCTGATTCGTCGAGACACGCACGAACCTGTCCGTATCCTGTTCGTTCTTGAGCAGTGTCCCGAGAAAGGGGATCTCGTTGTTGATCTTCTCTATCTTGATTCCGCCGAGGGCGAGGGCCTTTATCCAATCGAGAAGCTCGCTTGTCGACGGCCTCTTCTTCAGTCCGTCCATCTCCCGTATCCAGTAGAACCTCTTCAGGGCTTCCCTGACAAGCTTGTCCTCGATGTCCGGATAGTGGACCTTGATGATCCTTTCCATCATCTCGCCGTCGGGGAATTCGATGTAGTAGAAGAGGCATCTCCTGAGGAACGCGTCGGGAAGCTCTTTCTCCGAGTTGCTCGTTATGATGACGATTGGTCTGTGCTTCGCCGTCACCTCTTCGTCAAGCTCGTTGATGTGAAAGCTCATCTCATCGAGCTCGTTGAGCAGGTCGTTGGGAAACTCGATATCGGCCTTGTCGATCTCGTCGATGAGGAGGATGACCTGTTCGTCACTCGAGAATGCCTGGCCCAGTTTTCCCATCTTGATGTACTGCCTGATGTCGCTGATGTCCTTGTCCTTGAACCGTGCGTCGTTGAGCCTTTGCACGGTGTCGTACACGTACAGGCCGTCGCGGGCCTTGGTGGTCGACTTTATGTTCCAGATCAGGAGTTTCTTGTTGAGCGCCCGGGCGATGCTGTGGGCGAGGAGTGTCTTTCCTGTGCCGGGCTCGCCTTTCACCACGAGCGGTTTCCTCAGAACAACCGCCACGTTGACAATCTCCATGAGTGCTTTCGATGCTATGTAATCGTCGCTTCCGCTGTATCCCTGTGAACCGCTTGCCATGTGTGGCCTCCTTACGAACGTTAAAAATTCCGGTATATTATAAGGTCTCGGCAGGCCGATGTCAAACCGTAAGCCCCTTTACCGCCTCCTCCCCTCGCGCGTGTGGCGGCCTGATCCCCGCTATCTTTTGCTTGACAAAACCCCTGTGGTGATCTTTAATGTTCAAATGATGAAGTTTTTTGCCGCTTTCTTTTACTTTTTCTTCTTCTTTAGGAGCTCGCACCCGGGCATAGCTTTGCTCTAGAAAGCAAAGGGCCATGGGTGCAAAGACCCATGGCTTTTTTTCTTAATAGCCATGGGCCGAAGAGACCCATGGCTTTTTTTATGAAAAGGAGAACCGATGATCGTTTCGCGACAGATCCAAAAACTGATAGCCGACCAGGAAGGGTGGACAAGAAGGATGTTCGAGGAAGGCATCAAGATAAAGAAGCTCTACGGCGAAGAGAATGTCTACGACTTTTCGCTCGGAAACCCCGATACCGAGCCTCCCCGGGAGTTGCAGAAGATGATTGCCGAAACGCTTCTCGATCCCGTGAAGGGCATGCACCGCTACATGACGAACAGCGGCTACGAGGAGGTACGCAAGGACGTCGCCGGATACCTCGCGGAAACCTACGGCCTTCCCTTCACCGCCTCCCACGTCTTTATGACGAACGGAAGCGCCGGAGGCCTCAACATCCTGCTGAAGAGCATGCTCAACAGGGGCGACGAGATCATCGTTCCGACGCCCTTCTTCTGGGAGTTCAAGAACTACGTCGTGAACCATGGCGGCAAACTCAAGACCGTCAGGTCTAAAGATGATTTCCAGCTTGACGTTGACAGGATGGCCGCGGCTATCACCCCGAGGACGAGGGCAGTCCTGCTCAACAGCCCGAACAACCCGACCGGGGCCGTCTACTCGCAGAGGAGCATCTCCGACCTCGTCGCGCTCCTTAACGGCAAACGCTCCCGGGGACAGGACATATACCTCATAGCCGATGACGCGTACCGGAAGCTTGTCTATGACGGCATAACACTGCCCAATCTCTTCAAGGCCTACGACCTGACGTTCTCCATAAATTCCCATTCGAAGGACCTCGCCCTGCCCGGGGAACGGATCGGCTACATCGCCATCTCTCCGCGGATCGCCGAGGCGGATCTTCTTGTGTCCGGCCTCATGATCACACAGAGGACCCTGGGGTTCGTCAACGCCCCGGCCCTGTTCCAGCGGGTCGTCGCAAAGTTTCAGCGCACCTCCGTGGATATCGGCGAATACCAGCGAAAAAGGGACGTACTCTACGACGCGCTGATGGAAGGCGGCTTTGAATGCGTGAAGCCGCAAGGAGCGTTCTACATGTTCCCCCGCTCCCCCGTAGCCGACGAACTCGTCTTCGTCAGGATGCTCCAGCAGGACGAGCGGATCATGGTCGTTCCCGGAAGGGGTTTCGGAAAGAAGGGTTATTTCAGGATCGCGTACTGTGTCCCCATGGAGACGATCGAGAAGAGCGTGCAGGGATTCATCAGAATAGGAAAACGTTTCATAAAGAGGTGAGCAAAATGGGTATATCGAAAGCTATCAGCAAATCCATGAAAGATTCTTCCTGGATACGGGCCATGTTCGAGGAAGGGGAGAAGATGAAGAAGATACACGGGCCCGAGAATATACTCGACTTCACCCTCGGCAACCCCGTCATGGAGCCCCCCGCCCGGCTGAAAGAAGAGCTCGTTCGCCTCGTCACCTCCGACGATCCGGGCATGCACCGCTACATGACGAACAGCGGCTACGAGGATGTGCGCGCGGAGATCGCAGACTTTCACAGTCAAAGGACGGGGCTGCCCTTCACCAGGGACCACATCGTCATGACCGTCGGGTCCGCGGGCGGGATGAACGTTGCTTTGAAGTCCCTCCTCGATCCCGGCAACGAGGTCATCGTGCTCACCCCCTTCTTTGTGGAATTCAAGTTCTACATCGAGAACCACGGCGGCGTGATGAAGCTCGTGCCGACGACGGAGGACTTTCACCTCGACGTGGCAAAGATAGAGGCCGCCATAACGAGAAAGACAAAGGCCATCATCATCAACTCTCCGAACAATCCCACCGGTGTCGTCTACTCCGCGCAAGAACTCCAGGAGTTGGCGGCCGTGCTTCACAGGCGCCGGGAAAAGGGCCAGCGCATCTTCCTGCTCTCCGATGAAGCTTACAGGAAGATACTCTACGACGGCGTCGTCCTCCCTGACGTCTTCAACATCTACGAGGACACCATATCCGTCACCTCCCATTCAAAAGACCTTGCGCTGCCGGGAGAACGTATCGGCTACATAACCGCCTCTCCCCGTATCACCAACTTGAAACCCCTCATGGACGCCATGATCTTCTCCAACAGGATACTGGGATTCATCAACGCCCCCGCCCTCATGCAGCGCCTCGTCAGCAGGTTCCAGAAAAACAGCGTCGACATCCTCGACTACCAGAAGAAGCGTGACGTTCTATACAACATCCTTGTCGATGCGGGCCTCTCCGTCGTCAAGCCCATGGGTGCGTTCTACATCTTTCCCAAGTCGCCCATCCCCGACGACATTGCCTTCGTGAGGGAGCTTCAGAAACACCACATCCTTGCCGTCCCCGGTGTCGGCTTCGGCACCCCGGGCCACTTCCGTCTCGCCTACTGCATCCCCATGGACGTGATAGAACGATCGAGGAAACACTTCCTGGAACTGGGACTCAAAAACGGGAGGAAATAAGAGATACAGTCTTTTCAGTCTTCGAACACGCTGCAGTCGATGTTCCTTGCGAAGAGGTCCGCGAGCCTTTTTCTGTCCACTCCCCTTTCGAAGAGGCCCGGGGTGTGGGGAAAGATCCCCAGCAGGGGGACGTCGAGGTATTTCTTCAGCATGGCGGGGTTCGTGCGCGAGGCTATGTCGTCCGCGCCCTCCGTGTCGTTGAGGATGACGCCAAGCACCTTCGCGCTGATGGACTTGAGGTGGCCGCACGTGAGGAGGGTGTGATTGATGGTCCCGAGGGTAAGTCTCGACACGACGATGACGGGCGCGTTCCATGCCCCGATGAGGTCGGCGTAGAAAAACCCCTCCATGATCGGCACGAGCAGTCCCCCTGCCCCCTCAACGACAACCACGTCATGGCGGGCAGTGAGGCGGTTGTAGGCGGATGTGACAAGATCGATGTCAATGGATGCGTTCTCTTCGGCGGCCGCCGCTTCAGGTGCCAGAGGCGCTTTGAAGAGGTACGGGTTTATCTCGTTCACGGCATCCTGCGAACCCGAAGCCTCCTTCAAGGCCCGGGTGTCGTCGAAGCCCCTGTCGTCCGTTGTTTCGATACCGCTTTCGAAGGGTTTCATGACCCCCACGTCGAGGCCTTTCACGACCGAGAGGTAGGCGGCGATGGACGAGGAAACGACGGTCTTCCCCACACCGGTGTCGGTACCCGTTACGAAAATGCTTTTCATCATTGCACTATGGCGGACAGAAGGATCGCAAGACCCGTGAAGAGGGACGCGCATATGAGGGCCAGCGCGAAATTATTCTCCTCGGAGATCTTCTTCTCGAAATCGGTGGTGAAGGTGGCGCCGATCACCTTGACGGCTATGAGGGCGAGTATGATGTACACCGCCGCATAGATAAGCATCTCCACTGCATTTGCGAGCACTTTCCACATGGTTGCCTCTGGCTAGTTCGACAAATAATATACCAGATTATCCAGCGCCGATGTGAAGAAAAGATTCCTCAACTTCACGTCCCCCGAGGTCCTCACGGGCGCAGGCGAGAAATTGAGGATGCCCTTGATGTTCGCCTCGATGAGCAGATCGGCGACCTTCTGCGCCTCCTGCGGAGGCGTCGTTATGATGCCGATCTCTATATTGCGGGCCTGCACGACATCCTTGAGGCGATTGAGGTGGAGGATCTCCACCGGTTTGCCGACGCGCTCGGAGATCCGCCCGATCACCTGTTCAGGGTAAAGGTCAAAGGCAGCGACGATCTTATAGTTCTGTTTGAGGAAATCCTTGTACACCAGGAGGGCGCTCCCCATATTCCCGACACCCACGACAGCTATGCGCCATTCCCGGTTGATTCCCAGTATCTCCTTGATATGCCGCTTCAGGTCCTTCACGTTGTAACCCATGCCGCGGATACCGAATTCTCCGAAATAGGCGAAGTCTTTTCGTACCTGCGCCGCATTGACATTGCAGATACTGGCGATCACCGCGCTCGAGGCGACCTTTTCGCTCTTGCCCTCGAGATCGACCATGCATTTGAGATAGCTCGAAAGCCTCCGTATGGTCGCTTCGGGGATCTTTGTGAATTTTGCCATTGCGCTTTACCTTCTCTGTCTAAATTTTCCCTTTTGTTTCCTATATGTAACAATTCCAAGGGTGTTTTGCAAGAGAAAAAATTAACAAGCTTGTCTCCCTCGCGCACACCGGCGTTATACCTGATTTTACAAAGAGTAAAGTTTTAAGCTTTAGGTTTTAAGTGTTACGTCAAAAGACCCCGGGCATCGGCACACCGCCCCCTGTTGAAGGGCTCGTGCTATACAATGTTTCCAGGAACTCAAAACGTAACACGTAAAACTTAAAACTATTTTTCACAGTCCCAGAACGTCCTTCATGGAGTAGACGCCCGGGGCCTGGTTGATGAGCCATTTGGCCGCGATGAGCGCTCCCCTGGCGAAGTTGTCCCGCGACCATGCCTTGTGGGTCAATTCAAGCCGCTCACCGATGCCGGCAAAGTACAGGGTGTGCTCCCCGACGATATCGCCGCCGCGGATGCTCATGACGCCGATCTCGTCCTTTTTGCGTTCGCCCGTGATCCCTTCGCGCCCGAAGACCTCCGTGAAAGCGCGGGTCCTTTGCCCCGCCTTGACGGCGTCCTTGATCTTCAGGGCCGAACCGCTGGGGGCATCCTTCTTCCAGCGATGGTGAAGCTCGACGATCTCCGCGTCGTAGGCGTCTCCAAGGATGGAGGAGACCCTTTGCGCCAGATCGAAGAGGATGTTCATACCGATGCTCATATTGGGAGAGATGACGACCCGGGCGCCCTTCGTTTCCCTGATCGTCCTCACGTCGTCCTCCTTGAGGCCTGTCGTGCCGATGACGTGGGCCACACTCTTTCCGGCGGCCACCCTGAAGTGATCCATCGAGGCTCCCGCCTCGGTGAAATCCACGAGAACGTCCGCCCCGGTCAGGGCCTGTGACAACTCGTCGCCGACAAAAGGGGGCCTTCCGCCCATGAGATCGTGCGCCCGTCCCGTCATGGAATGACCTTTCGCCTCGACAAGGCCGGCTATCTCAAGGTCCGGGTCCTCGAGGGCAAGCTTCACTATGGCCCGCCCCATCTTTCCGCATGCACCCGTTACGACGATCCTTACCATATTGCACACCCCTTTTATCTCAGGCCCGGTTTTTTTTCCCGCCTTTCGCGATGAGGCCGTGCCCTGCGAGAAGGTCACCCAGAAGAGCTGCGTTCCTGTCGCTCATGGGGCAGAGCGGCAGGCGGTACTCACGCGCGATCATTCCCATCCTGTAAGCCGCTTCCTTGACGGGTATGGGGTTCGTTTCTATGAACATCCCCTGGAAGAGAGGCATCAGCTTCGTATGGATCCTGATGGCCTTTGCTATGTTCTTTTCCACCATGAAGGCCCTGTACAGGGACTTAAGCTCCTTCGGCATGACATTGGAGATGACGGATATGACGCCCACCGCCCCGACGCTCATCATAGGGAGGAAGAGGTTGTCGTCGCCGGAGAGAATGGCGAACCTGCCCTTCGTCAGCCGGTAGATCTCCGAGACCTGCGTCAATGACCCGGCGGCCTCCTTGATGCCGACGATGTTGCGCACCTTCGCCAGTTCGGCTATCGTTTCCGGGGCCATGTTTATACCCGTGCGGCCCGGTATGTTGTAGAGAACGAGGGGGATCCGGGTCTTTTCGGCTATCGTCGTGAAATGTGCCAGAAGGCCGGCCTGCGTGGGCTTGTTGTAGTAGGGCGTGGTAAGAAGGCAGGCATCGGCCCCGAGCTTCTTTGCGGACATCGTAAGCTCTATGGCCTCGGCGGTGCTGTTGGACCCGGTGCCCGCGATGACGGGCACCTTTCCCCCGGAGTACTTTATCGCAAGCTCTATGACCTTTTCGTGTTCCTCGTAGGAAAGTGTGGGGGCCTCACCCGTCGTTCCGCAGGGTACGATGCCGTCGACACCTCCTGCCACCTGAAACTCAATGAGCTTCTTCAATGCCTTCTCGTCGAGAGCGCCGCCGCGAAAAGGCGTGACAAGCGCCGTGTATATACCTTTCAATTCCATAGCTTCTCCTTTCACAAAAGTGCTTCCTCGTGCAGTTCGCCCTTGTAGACAAACCTCGCGTCGCCTTCGAGATAGACCTCGCCGTCAATGAATATCTTCAACACCTCGCCGCCTCTCGTGTGTATATTGACAGGGCTCCTGACGAGCGCCTTTTGGGTGAGGATGACACTCGAGGCGACCGCCCCCGTTCCGCAGGCGAAGGTCTCTCCCTCCACTCCCCTCTCATAGGTCCTGAGCCTCGCGTTCTCCCCGTCCACGACCTCGACGAAATCGACGTTCGTTCCCTTCGCCCCGAAAGCCTTGTGGTACCTGATTGCCCTGCCCAGGTCATCGACGGGCACAAGGTCAACATCACCGACAAGGAGCACCGCGTGGGGCACGCCCGTGTTGACGCTGCTGAGGAAAAGCTCCTTGTCCTCAAAAGCGACCGCGTAGTCGAGCTTCATGTCCGTGGGGCGCGTGAGCTGCAGTTTCACCTTCCGGCCGTGGACCTCGGCCTTGATGACGCCGGCGACGGTCTCAAAGGACATCTTCTCGCCCGCTATGCCGTTCATGAAGGCAAACCGGGCGGCGCAGCGCCCCCCGTTGCCGCACATCTCCGCCTCCGAACCATCGGCGTTAAAGAACCGCCAGCGAAAATCATGGCCCCTGGAACCTTCAATAAGGATAACACCGTCGGCGCCGACGGAATGATGGAACCTGCATGTCTTCACGACAAAGTCGACAATGTCGGGGAACCTTTCATAGACCTTCCCGTCGCGGTTGTCCAGGATCACGAAATCGTTCCCGCTGGCACTCATCTTCCAAAACTCAAGCCCGGTCACCGTACTCACACCTCCAGAAAATGCGGGGTCCTCTCGAGGCGCGTCAAGTCCCTGTATGTCTCGCGCCTGCGGACCACGAAAAATTCGCCTCCCTTCACAAGGACCTCCGCGGCCCTGCGGCGGGAATTGTAGTTCGACGACATGGCGAAACCGTATGCCCCGGCCCCTTTGATGGCGACGAGACCGCCCTCCTTCAGGGAAGCCAGCTCCCGGTCCTTCGCGAAGAAATCGCCGGACTCGCACACAGGCCCCACGAGATCGACGACCTCCGTCTTGGCGTTTCCTTCCTCGACGGGCAGTATCTCGTGGTACGCGTTGTACAGCGAAGGTCGGACAAGATCGTTCATCGCGCCGTCGACAATGTAGAACGTCTTTCCCGCGGTGCCTTTCACGTAGAGCACTCTGGTGACGAAGATGCCGCTGTTGCCTACGATGACCCTGCCCGGTTCGAGAATGAGCGTGACGCCCGTATCCCCGAGGTTCTCCCTGATCGCCCGGGCATACTGGGCGGGATCCGGCGGAAGCTCGTCCTTGTAGGTGATGCCCAGGCCGCCGCCGATATCCAGCATCTCGACGGAGATCCCCTGCCTTTTCAGCTCGAGGATCATCTCCTTCAGGGACGTCACGGCCTCTATGAAGGGGCCGAGCTCGAGGATCTGTGAACCGATGTGCGACGAGATGCCGACGGGCGCAAGGTACTCCTCGGCCGCCATATCGCGGTAGAGCCTTAGCGCGTCTCCCCAGAGCACACCGAACTTGTTCTTCTTGAGGCCCGTCGTGATGTAGGGATGGGTCTTCGGGTCGATCTCCGGATTGACGCGGACCGAGACGGAGACCCTCTTCTTCATCTTCCGGGAAAGCCTGGCGAGCAGGCGAAGCTCACCCTCGGATTCGATGTTGATCATGCGGATGCCGGCGTCAATGGCGTAACGGATCTCCTCCCCGCTCTTTCCCACGCCGGAGTAGACGATCCTCTCTGCCGGTATCCCGGCCTCGAGCGCGCGGTACAGCTCACCGCCGGACACTATGTCGGCGCCGCCTCCCAGCCTGGCAACGGTCCTCAAAAGGGCGCCGTTGGGGTTCGCCTTCAGGGAATAACACACCATGTGGGGCATGTCTCCGAAGGCCCCGTCGAAGACCCGGAAATGCCTTTCAAAGGTCCCGTAACTGTAAAGGTAGAAAGGGGTGTCCACCTTCCTGGCCACCTCTTTTATCGGGACATCCTCACAGAACAGCTCTCCATTGCGATATTCAAAATAGTCCATGCTCTCACTCTTTCTGGATTATCGATTCCTGGGACGGCTCGCTCTCGTTCCCCTCGGCATCGACGGCGGTGACGTGATAGGCGATGAAACGGAAGTCCGGAGCAGCGGTATCGAGGAATGTCGTCTCTTTCACGGGCGTGCCGTTGAGCTTCACCGCCTGTGAGCCCATGATCCGATAGACGTTGTATCCGCCAAGATCCTTCTCCATGTTCGCCTGCCAGGTAACCGCTACCGCCTTCCCCTTCCTTTCGGACCTGACGCCCATGGGGGCCCCTGGAGCTGTCCTGTCCCTCGGTATGGCCGTCCCCTTCAAGCCCTCTCCCTCCAGCGGGAGGGGACCTGGAACGACCTTTCTCACCTCGTAGGTATAGGACCGGCCGTTTATCAACCCCGCGTCCATGTAAAGTGCCGTAGAGATCGGGCGCGGATTCAGCGGCACCACCGGGTACCTGCCGTTGTCGTAACGGTATATATTATAGAGGTACTCCTGTTCCTTCGTTTCCTCCTTCGTCCAGGACAGCTCCACCCTGGCGTCGCCCTCCACGATCTTGAGAGGACCCTGGGGAGAACCGGGCGGCTCTTTCCACTTTATCACGAAGGCGTTCGAAGCCTCTCCGGCCGTGCCCCTTTCCGTGACGGGATAGACCCTGTAGGCGTAACTATCGCCGGGTATGAGGTCATCATCGTAAAAATAGAGACGGTTCCCCGCCAGGGTATACCCTCTCTTCTCATCGAGGACGATCGTGCGCAGCGGCTGAAGGTCCCCGAGGCACGTGCCGCACCCTTTGACCACCTTGAAGCTCGCTATCTTCGGCTCCTCCTCGCCGGGCTTCTTCCCCTTGTCGCCGACACTCGCGGGGGGCGTGAAGGAAAGAAAGAGAACGCCATCCCTGACCTCCCCTCTCAGGTCGTTTATCATCCCCGCCCTCACCACGGGAATGGGCACGGGATTCCCCTTTTTCCCGCAGGAGGAAAGGATGAGCGCGAGACAGAGCGCAGCCAGGATGACATTACAGACCGAGATATTCTTTTTCAGCATCGATGACCTTCATTACCTCCCCGAAGGAGGCGCTTCCTCCGGATCTCCTCATGCGCAGGGCGCTCCGCGGCTTTATGTAGTCGAAGACGTCCCGCTCGAAGAGGGGCGAGAGCTTCCTCAATTCCTTAAGCGGCATGTCGCCAAGGAGCCTGCCTTCATCCTCGCAGAGGCGGACGGCCGCCCCGGCGACGCCGTGGGCCTCCCGGAAAGGCATGCCCTTCATCGTAAGGTATTCGGCCATCTCCACGGCGGGCATGAAACTCTCCACGGCGGCCTTTTCCATGTTCTCCTTCCTCACCTTCAGGCCCTCGACGCACAGCGCCATGATCGAAAGGGCATCCTTCACCGTGCTCACGGCATGGAACAGGGGTTCCTTGTCCTCCTGTAGGTCCCGGTTGTACGTGAAGGGCAGGCCCTTCAGTATTGTGAGCATGCCGAAAAGGTCGGCAAGAACCCTGCCGGTCTTCCCGCGGATGAGCTCCAGCGCGTCGGGGTTTTTCTTGTGGGGCATGAGGCTCGAACCGGTGCAGAGCTTGTCGGGCAGCGATATGAAAGCAAATTCCTGCGTCGCGAAGAGGATGAGGTCCTCGGACAGCCTGCTCAGGTGTATCATGATCATCGAGGCCGCGTAGATGGCGTCGATGACGAAGTCCCTGTCGGCGACGGTGTCCATGCTGTTCTCCGACACGCGGGAGAACCCCAGTCTGCCCCTCACCCACTCCCTGTCGAGAGGTATCGTCGAGCCGGCAAGAGCGCCGCTGCCGAGGGGCAGAACATCGGCCGTCGAGAGCGCCCCTGTCAGCCTCGCCCTGTCGCGTTTCAGGGCGTGATAGTGGCCGAGAAGATAGTGGGAAAAAGGCACGACCTGGGCCCTCTGAAGGTGCGTATAGCCGGGCATGATGACCTTCTTTTCTCTTTCCGCCTTCCTGACGAGCGACCTGAGAAGGGCGGCGAGACAGCCGTCGATGGCCGGAAGCTCCTCCTTCAGGAAAAGACGCATGTCGAGGGACACCTGATCGTTGCGGCTGCGGCCCGTGTGAAGCTTCTTGCCCGCCTCTCCCGTCTTCTCGATGAGCCGTGCCTCGATGTGCATGTGGATGTCTTCAAGGGTGTCGGTGAACGTGAAGGTGCCGGAGGCTATCTCCTCCTCTATCTCATCGAGACCTTTCAGGACCTTTCTCTTTTCCGCGGCGGTGAGGACCCCGATCCTCGCGAGCAT
>MVQQ01000150.1 GCA_002067555.1 Syntrophorhabdus sp. PtaB.Bin184 | reverse complement strand
TAGACGCATGACCCGCAGGGTATCTTGGGAGGAATGAAGACCCGGTCTGACGGCTTGAACCTCTGCACGGCTGACCCCACCGCCACAACCTCGGCGCCTATCTCGTGACCCTGGACAAGCGGCGCCCGTGGAAGGCGATACCATTCCACGATGTCGCTCCCGCAGATACCGCAGGCGTGGATCTTCACCACCATCTCCCGCGGGCCGGGGACAGGCGTCGAAACCTCCACTATGCGTATGTCCCTGTTGTTGTACCAGTAAGAGACTTTAATATCTATCCCTCGTCGATCGGTCTTCCGTCAACCCTTTCCCTTGAGGCTCCTGTACAGGTCGAACGCGTCGGCCGGGGTCATGTTCTGGTGCACCACGGCGCCGACCGCCTGTATCATGGCAACGGGCGCGTCGGACTGGAAGATGTTGCGCCCCATATCCACCCCGGACGCTCCCTGCTGCACCGCGTTGTAGGCCATGGTCAGGGCATCGAGCTCGGGTATCTTCTTGCCGCCCGCCATGACGATGGGCACCGGGCAGGAGGCTGTGACGGTGTCGAAGTCCTTCTCCACGTAGTAGGTCTTGATATAATGCGCGCCGAGCTCCGCGCAGATGCGGCACGCAAGCTGGAAGTACTTCGCATCGCGGGCCATGTCCTTCCCGACCGCGGTCACGGCAAGGGTGGGAATGCCGTAGCGGTTCCCGATGTCGACCATCTTCGTCATGTTGATGATGGATTCCTTCTCGTACTCTCCCCCGATAAAGACCTGCACGGCCATGGCGCACACGTTGAGCCGTATGGACTCCTCGATGTCGACGGCAATGTCCTCGTTGGAAAGCTCCTTCAGGATGCTCGCCCCGCCGGAGACCCTCAGGACTATTGCCTTCGACGTCGACGGCGGAACGACGCTGCGCAGGATACCCCGCGTCAGCATCAGCGTGTCCGCGTAGGGAACGAGAGGAAGGATATTGATGTCCACCCTTTCGAGACCCGTTGTGGGACCCTGGAAATACCCGTGATCGATGGCGAGCATGACCGTCCGCCCCGACTGAGGGTTGAATATCCGCGCCAGCCTGTTCTTGATACCCCAATCCAGCGAGTTCGACCCTTTCAGGAAAAACCCCTCGCAGGTCTGCGGCCTGTCCGTATAGAAATTCTTGGCTTCCTTTATCCCATCGATATCAGGCATTATTATCTCCTTCTTTCACGTGAAGTATCCGGCGTTGCCAGAAACAGCTTTACTGCGCAGAGTATAAAACAATGAACCCTGCCGTTCAAGCCGAAAAGGGAAAGACCTTGCCTCACGCCCGTTCGTCGCTTCCGCTCCTCTCTCGAGTCCGCAGAGGTCGCGGAGAAAAGATTCGGCCGGATTTCGGAGCCTCCCAAAATCCGGCCGGCTTTGCATCCCGTCTTCGACGGGAGGGAAAGAAGAGACTTGGTTTCAGGTGGAGGGGATGAGAGGGGATAACCTTTTCAAGACAAGGAAAAAAGCTATTTGTTTCTCTCCCGCCGGGACGGCGGGCCGAGAAGGCCGCCGGATTTTGGGAGGCTCCGAGATCCGGCGGCAGTCTTTTCTCTCTTTTCCGTCTCTCTTTGCGACCTCTGCGGTCTCGAGAGACGAACGAAGTGAGGAACGGGCGTGAGATAAAGTCTTTCAGCCTCACCCCCCCCGCTCTCGCCTCACCCCCCAGAAGCACAGAGATAAGTCTTCCCCGCCCTCGGCCATCTGTGTTAGAAATGTACGGAAAGGACGGTGCCATGGTTGAGGATGCGAGGATAAAGAAGATCATTGAGACAGGGCGCGACATGTTCCTTCGGGGGCTTGTGAGCTCTCATGCGGGGAATATCAGCGTCCGGGACGGTTCGCGCGTCTATATCACGCGAAAGGGCGGTATGACGAGCCGTCTTTCACCGGTCGACATCGTGGAAGTGGACATGGAACGGTCCGACGACCCCGCCGCCCTGCTCGCCTCCTCGGAATACGTCATACATCGGGCCATCTACCTCGCCACCGGAGCCCGGGCCGTGGTCCACGCCCACCCGCCTTACGCGACGCTTCTTTCGATGACCGGGGAGCTCGTTCCCGTCGATGTCGAAGGGGGCTATCACCTGGGACGCGTCCCTGTAGCCTCCCCCCGCAACCCCACCGCCTCCGAAGAGGCGGCCCGTGCGGTAAGCGAGCTGATGAAAACGAACCGGGTCGTCCTCATCAGGGCCCACGGCAGCTTCTCCCGCGGCGAAACCCTCGAAGAAGCATACATGCTCACAAGCACGCTGGAAGCGTCCGCGTTCTATCTCCACCACCTTGAAGGTACGGGAAGGTAAAAGACCTTGCCTCTCGCCCTCCCGACTTTGACGGGATCAAGTCCGCTTAAACACGCGGAGATCGGAAGACCTTAACGTTTTCATCCACTGTGAGCGGGGGGAAGGCTTAAGGATCTTGCCTCTCGCCCGCTTCGCTCAAGCCCGCAAAGGACGCAGAGAAAGGATTCGGCCGGATTTCGAAGCCTCCCAAGATCCGGCCGGCTTTGCATCCCGTCTTCGACGGGACGGAAAGAAGAGGTTTGGTTTCAGGTGGGGGGATGGGAGGTGGAGGGTGAGGGAGCTGGGATTTGGAGGATGGGGTATAGGACCTATAGGACATATAGGACCCATAGGACCTATGACTACAGGGGGATGAGGGTGGATAACTCCTTCAGGATAAAAGAACTATATTCTTTCTCTCCCGCCGGAACGGCGGGACGAGAAGGCCGCCGGATCTTGGGGGGCTCCGAGATCCGGCGGCAGTCTTTTCTTTCGTTTCTCCTCTCTTTGCGACCTCTGTGAGCTTGAGAGAGGAGCGAACGCGACGAACGGGCGAGAGATAATGCTTTTGAGCCTTACCCCCCCGCTCCGACCGTACCCTCTCAGTATCCCATCGCCAGTCCTTCCCGTCTGGGGTCCACCGCGCCGTATCTCTTCCCGGTGGCCGGGTCGATGAGGACGCTTGTTGCCGAACCCATGGGGCCTCTCAGGACGACGTTGTGGCCCATCTGCCCCAGCATCTTCATCGTGTCGGGGCTTATTCCCTTCTCGACGCGCAGTTCGTCGGGCATCCATTCATGATGGACCTTCGGGGCGTTGACCGCCTCCTGGATGTTCATCTTGTGATCGATGACGTTGAGGACAACCTGGAGAACCGTCGAGATGATGCGGGAACTGCCGGGGCTGCCCGTCACGAGACGGAGCTTTCCCTCCCGGAAGACCATCGTGGGGGCCATGGCGGTTATCATCCTCTTGTTGGGGGCGATGGCGTTGGCCTCGCTC
>MVQQ01000149.1 GCA_002067555.1 Syntrophorhabdus sp. PtaB.Bin184 | reverse complement strand
CTACATACACGGACGGGGGTCGAGCCATCCCAGCTCCGACATCGTCGTTCAGTTCGACGGCGCTCCCCGGTACGGAGCGCTCTTCGGACAGGTGCTGGGCGACGGCATCGCCGTTCCCACGATCGGGAGTATAGAGATATACAAAAGCCCGCAGCCCTCCCAGTTCGGCAGCGGGTACGCGGCGGTCAACGTCCTGCCGAAGTACATGAAGAAAGAGGGGCAGGAAGGGATCTTGAGTTTCAACGGGGGCAGCTACGGCTCCCTCGACGAAAACGTCTCGGCGGGCCTCAAGAAAGGGCCCTTCGACATCTACGCGTCCCAGAGCTACGCGAGCACCGACGGCGACCGGGCGAATTCCGCCGCCCATCAGCAAAGCCTCTATGCCAATGCCGGTTACCAGGTCACGAAGGAATGGAAGGTCAGGTTCCTCATAAACCAGGTGAATGCCTCCACGGAAGCCCCCGGGCCGGACACAACGCCCAACGCGGTCAACGGTGTGAGCTGGCCCGGAGCGGAGCGTTACAAGACGGACACCCTCTTCGCCACATTGACTGTGAGCCACGAGTACGAGCGCTTAAGCGGCTATCTTAAGGGCTACTGGAACGACACGACCTTCGACCTCCTGCAGGAATTGAACAACGGCAACCAGTACGCCAACGGTACCGGCGGTCTCTGGTCCCGGCAGAAGGTCATCCTCTACGGTGCCCGGGCCAAGGAAACACTCCGCCTCTGGCAAGGAGGCGAGATCCTTCTCGGGGCCGACCTCGACATGACAACGCTCAAGAACACGCAGCAGACATACAGCGGCCGGGCCCCCACCGGTGCCGGTGCGGCTGCCGTCAACGGCGGCAAGGCGAGAAGGGTCTGGGATTTCCCCGACACCCGCCTTGTGTCCCCCTACATCGCAGCGAGCCACACATTCGGCCGGCCGGAGGGCTTTCACATCACCCCGTCGGCGGGGCTCAGGTATTTCAACCATGACGAGTTCGAGAACAAGACCGCTCCCCAGGCCGGCCTCACGCTGGGATACGCCAACACCGACCTGAAGCTCAGTTATGCTCGGGGCGTCAACTATCCTTCTCCCGTCGTCCTCATGAACTTCGTGCGCACCGACGCACCCGTCGCCGATGCCGAGCAGTACTGGAGGAATATAAAACCCGAGGTGGTCGACCACTACGAGGCGGGTCTCAGCCACTCCTGGCCGAAAATAGCCAAGGTGGGCGCGACGGTCTTCCGCGACAAGGGCAGTGACCGCTTCCTGGCATACATGGGCGGGGCCATCCCGACCCAATTCAACGATCACATCGGTCGCTACGAGATCGACGGGCTGGAGCTGAGCGGCACGGTGACCCCCGTGAAAGACCTCGAGTTCTTCAGCGCCGCCACCTGGCTCACTACGGAAGCCAAAGGGGCCAACGGCGTCCAAAGCGATCATATACCCTACACGCCAGGCTTTCAGTTCCAGGCCGGGGCGAAGTGGAAATTCCTCAAGGATTTCCAGATATTCGCCGACATGCAGCATCTCCGCAACCTCTACCAGGGAACGTTCGTGCGAAGCAACACTCTCAACACCACGGCACTCACGGCAAAAGACAAACTGAACGACATCACCCTCGTGAACACCCGGATAAGCTATCGCTTCGACCACGCGCCGCTCAGGCTCAAGGATTCCAACGTTTTCTTCGCCGTCAACAACATCTTCAACAGCGATTATGAATACGCCAAAGGGTACCCTATGCCGGGGACAACCTTCTTCGGCGGGTTCACCTTGAAGTTTAACTAGACCCGCGCCTTGAGGTGGCGCGAAAAAGACGTAAGGGGCCTTTGTGGTTCAACGACCGGTTTTCAGGAAACTCCGCACGATGGCACAGGACGCGGTGCTGCTCGCGATCGCAGCCACCGTCCTTCTGTGCATCCTCTCCGGGTGCTCCGGCAAGCCACGGGAAGCAGCATCATCGGAGGAGCGCACCATAGTGGTCTCTGACACGATCCTGTCGGACATCATCACCTCGCTCCTTCCCTCCGGCCGTTACCGCGTCGAAGCCATACTTCCCCCAGGGCAGTGTCCGGGCCATTACGATGTAAAACTGACGGACATCGAAAAGATGAAGAAGGCAGTCCTCACCGTCTCCTTCCGGGGCATGTCCTTCATGGAGAAAGCCGGGCTGGACGACCCCAGACAGCTTGTTATCGACCCGGAAGGCCGTAACTGGATGGTCCCTGACTCATATGTAAAGGGCCTGACACTGCTTGCCGAACAGCTCTCCAAACACTTTCCCGAAGATGCGGTCGCAATAGCCCGCGGGAAAGAACAGGCCATTCGCATGGTGAAAAAGCGGTCGGAGGCGCTCGTTCAGAAGGTCACGGGCGCGGGCCTCTCCGGAAAACCCGTCATCGCCTCTTCCATGCAAAAGGAACCGCTGGAATGGATGGGTTTCAGGGTCGTTGCCGAATACGGGAGGCAGGAGGCAATGTCGACACGGGAGATCCTGCGGCTGGCTGAGATCGGGAGAGACCGCGGGGCGATCATGGTTGTGGACAATATCCAATCCGGACCGGACACCGGCAAGGGGATCGCTGAGACGCTTCGGGCCCCGCACGTCGTCCTGACAAACTTTCCCTCGGAGAGAGGGTATCTCGCCACCCTGCAAGAGAATGTTGACGCCCTCCTTGCCGCTGTGCGAGAATAAGGCGCCATCGCCGGAAGTGAATTCACCATGAACGAGCAATTGATCACCCTTGACGGGATCACTGTACGCAAGACGGGAACGGTGCTCCTCGACAGCGTCAGCCTCACCGTGGCTCGGGGCGAGCTTGTCGGAGTCATCGGGCCCAACGGCGCCGGAAAGACCACGCTCCTCAATGTCATCGCCGGGTTCGAAAGGTTCGAGGGGGTATTGAGCCTCTTCGGACAGCGGGAAACCCACAGGCGTTCCCGCGAGACCCGGCTTCGCGTCGGATACGTCCCGCAGTCGTTTCCCGTCGACCCTGCCTTCCCCATACTCGCCTGGGAGGCAGTGATGACAGGCGCGATCGGGCGGACGGGGCTCTTCCGCTCGCCCGGAAGGCACCGGAGGCAAGAGGCGATGGCGCTCATGGAGACCATGCGTCTTTCCCACCTCGCCGCACGACCCCTCGGTCAGCTCTCCGGCGGCGAGAGGCAGAAGGTGTCGCTCGCCCGCGCGATCATCCAGCGGCCGGACATCCTCCTCATGGACGAACCGACGGCGAACCTCGACATCGCCGTGCAGAAGGAGGTCCTCGACCTCATCGATGAGATCCACCGGAAGGAGGGCCTGACGGTCCTCTTCGTCACCCACGATTTCACCATGCTTCCCTCCGCGATGGGGCGGGCCGTGCTGCTCTGCCAGGGGAGGATGCTCTTTGACGGGGATATCGATAAGGCGCTCTCGGGAGAGACCCTGACGAGGCTCTTCCGGTATCCCCTCGAGACCTTCCGGAGAAAGGGCAGGAGATTCATCTCCTATGATTGAGCATCTCATGGACGTCTTCACCTATCCACCCATCCAGCGCGCCGCCATCGCCTGTGTGCTCTGCGGGGCAAGCTGCTCGCTTCTGTCCGTGTTTGTTGTACTCATGAAGATGCCCCTCATCGGCGTCTCCATGTCACACGCCGCCTTTGCGGGCGCGGTGCTGGGTATGCTTATCGGCGTCAACCCCTTCCTCAGCGGTTTCGTCATGTGCCTTGCCGCGGCGGGTGCGCTGGGTCCCCTTTCGGACCGCACGGACCTCGCGCCGGAGAACGTCCTCGGTATTCTCTTTTCCTTTCTCATGGGAATCGCCTTCCTCGGAATGGGCATCCTCACGCGGACGAAGGCGGGCGTCCTCAACCTCATGTGGGGAAGCCTCCTCACGCTCTCCGGTTGCGACGTCACGATACTGGCCGTCGTCACGGGCGTCCTCGTCCTTTTCGTGATCGTCTTCTTCAAGGAGATACATGCGGTCCTCTTCAACCGGCGGCTCGCCAGGGCAAGCGGGGTGCCGGAACGGATGATCTACTACGCGCTCCTCTTCCTCACCGGGGCCGTCGTGTCAGCGAACCTCGCGACGGTGGGCGGCCTTCTCATCTTCGCCCTTCTCGTGCAGCCCGGGGCCACGGCGCTCCAGCTCACGTACAACATGAAGCACTTCTTTCTCATCTCCGCGGCTTCCGGGATCGGCGCATGCGCGTCCGGTCTTGTCATATCCTACATCTTCGACCTGCCCTCCGGCGCCTCGGTCGTCCTCATGGCCACGGTCATCTTCGCGATGGCATACATCTTCTCGCCGAAACGCCGCATGGCAAAGCTGAAAAAAAGGAATGGTGCCCCATGAAAATGACAAACGACGAAAGGTATCACAGACGCAGGGAATTCTTCAACGAGCACGCCGAAAAATGGCTCGACATGTGGTATAAGGACCGCGTCACGGGGATCTGTGACAAGCACGCCAAGGACTTTGAGCGCCTCTTCTCGCTTATGCCGCTCAAAACCGGGGACCACGTGCTGGACGTGGGATGCGGAAGCGGTGTCCTCGTCCCTTTCGTCCTCGAACGCATCACGTCCACGGGGCTTCTCTACGAACTCGATTTCGCGGAAAGGATGCTCGAGGTTGACCGCGGCCTCCACGGGGAGGCAAACATCAGGTTCGTTCTGGCGGACGCGGAGAACGCACCCCTCGCCGACGATTCCTGCGACATCGTCATCTGTTTCTCCTGCTTCCCCCATTTCCACGACAAGGAAAAGGCCCTGAAGACGCTCTGCCGCATCTTGAAGCCCGGCGGTCACCTCATCGTGTCCCATTTCAGCTCCGCGGAGGGGATCAACAAACACCACGAATCCTGTCACGCCGTGATGCACGACCATCTCCCCGACGAAGTGTCGATGCGCGGCCTGCTCACCAACGCGGGCCTCACCATCACAGACTTCATGGACGAAGAAGGCTTCTACTATATCTCTTCCACCTTATCCGGCCCTTAGCCCATGACCCGTACCTCTCGAGATGAATCCAGGGAAACGCACACGCGGATCCTCCCCGTCATTCCGGCAAGGTCATACTGTCCGATGACCAAAGCGGGGACGACAACATCCTGAAGGCTCCCATCCTGTCTGACGGCCTGAAGATTTTCCCGCACACCTTCGTCACTGCCGCACACCCTCCTTCGTCATTCCGGCGAAGGCCGGAATCCAGGAAAAACGGGCAGCAAAGGACCACCGCACGGGGAAAGGTTCCAGGACACCTCTCATATCGCGTTCCGAAGGGTATTATCTGTTGCGTGCTTTCTGCTGCGGGAGGGTTTTGCTGGATCCCGGCCTTCGCCGGGATGACGGTAAATGGGGGACGGGATGACGGTAAATGGGGGACGGGCAGTGACCCATCCCCTTCCACTCATCACACCTCTTCTTTCCCATAAGCGAAAAGGATCGCGATGGAATAAGATTCCAGCCGGTATGTCCCTCCTGCGACCCGGGGGGCGGCGTCCCAGGAACAGAAGTCGTCAGGGGACTCGAGGGATGTGTCGATCAGACGGTGCCAGGGGCCCCGCTCCGCCCCTGCCGGCGGGAGTTCGAACTCGAGGGGCTCCCAGTAGCTGCTGAGCATCACGTGGAATACGAGGCCCTTCTCGACCTCGAGGGCCACCGCAAGACTGTGCGAATGGTCGGCCCAGTCGGGCTCACCGGGTCTCACCCCGTGCCAGGACATGCGGGCGTGGTGAAGCATCTCGTTGAGGGTCATCGACCGCTCGCCCTTTTGGTACCGCCGGGAGAGCCGAAGCCCTATGAGGCTCTTCGTGAAGCGGTGTATGTCTCCGTGACGGGCAAGCATCGACCAGTCGAACCAGTTTGTCTCGTTATCCTGGCAGTAGGCGTTGTTGTTTCCGTACCGGGTGAGCCGCACCTCGTCGCCCATGGAGAGCATCGGTGTGCCCACAGAGGTGAGGGTGATGGTCATGAAATTCTTTACCTGGCGGTTGCGAAGCGCCTCGATGGCAGGGTCGCCGGTAGGGCCCTCGACGCCGCAGTTCCAGCTCAGGTTGTAGTCCGTACCGTCCCTGTTGTCCTCTCCGTTCGCCTCGTTGTGCTTGTGGTTATAGGAAACGAGGTCGTTGAGGGAAAACCCGTCATGACAGGTCACAAAGTTGACGCTCTGTTCGGGCTCGCGCTCCCGCCCGCCGTAGATATCCGGGCTTCCCATCAGGCGCTGGGCAAGCCTCTTAACCGTACCCTCCTCTCCCCTCAGGAAGGACCGCACGTCGTCCCGGAACTTGCCGTTCCACTCCTTCCAGTTGTCCCCGACAAAGCGGCCCACCTGGTACAGACCCGCCGCGTCCCACGCCTCGGCGATGAGCTTGACCCCCGCGAGGACGGGATCGGACTCGATGTCCCACAGCACGGGCGGGTTCTCCATCGGCCGGCCGGACTCATCGCGGGAAAGGATGGAGGCCAGATCGAAACGAAAACCATCCACGTGCATCTTCTCTACCCAGAAATGAAGGCTGTCGATGATCATCCTGCGGACGATGGGCTGGTTGGCGTTCAGTGTGTTGCCCGTCCCCGTGTAGTTCGCGAAGCGCGCCCTGTCGTTGTCGAGGACGTAGTAGGTGTCATTCCCGAAACCCCGGTAAGAGACCGTCGGGCCCCTGTGGTCGCCCTCGGCCGTGTGATTGTAGACGACATCGAGAATGACCTCGATGTCGGCCCTGTGGAGGGCCTTCACCATATCGCGGAATTCGTCGAGAGGGCCGGGGTGGTCCTTCCGGGAGCTGTACCCGCTGTGGGGGGCGAAGAATGACACGGGGGCGTACCCCCAGTAGTTCGCTTTGCCCGGCGGTGCGTCCTGGTCGTCAAACTGGAATACGGGCATGAGCTCGAGGGCCGTGATGCCGAGGTCCTTCAGATACGGGATCTTCTCCATCAGCCCCGCGTAGGTGCCTCTCTTCTCCGGGGCAACACCGGAATTGGGGTTCTTCGTCAGTCCCGCCACGTGCGCCTCGTAGATCACCGTCGTCGCGAAAGGGTGCATGAGGAGCCTGTCCCCCTCCCAGTCGTAGTCATCGAGATCGACCACCACGCTTTTCATGGCCGTCGCCGTGTTGTCACCTGGCTGCGACGCCGCCATGCGGCTGTATCCGTGAGGAACGGCCACCGCCTTTCCATAGGGGTCGAGAAGGACCTTGGCGGCATCGAACCTCTGGCCTTTCTCCGGCGCGAAGGGACCGTGGACCCGCCACCCGTAGATCTGTCCCGGCGCGAGCCCGGGCATGAAGACATGCCAGTAGTGGTACGTTCGGTTTTTGTCGTGATCAAGGCTGATGACGCGCGCCGGTACGGCGTCATCGACATGATCGAAGAGGAGCAGTTCCACCGCGTCGGCGTTCTTCGAAAATACGCTGAAGTTCACCCCGTTGCCGTACACGGTGGGGCCAAGGGGGAAACAGGTGCTGTCTGAACGGTCCATCCTCCTCCTGCAAGACAGTCTCTATGGTAGCACCTATTCGGATCATCGTCAAAAGGAAAGCCCCGGTCCCGGAGACTATTCCGGGGCGGGGGCGCATGTGGATGCGGCAGGAGGGTTGGGGGCCTCAAGCTCCGCACTCGAAGATCATTGCCGCTGTAGATTATTTACCACCAGGATGATGAACGGGATCCCCATCACGCCGATACCGAGGACAATGGAGACAATATCGAAGAAATGCATATGCCTCACCTCCCTTCTTCTGTCGATCATAGACAAAAGCGGGGATCCCTTCCACTAACCGGTTTATACAGTAAGCCCGTCGACTGTGTTAAGCTGTTAACATTACCGGACCCCGTCAGGGGATAGACTTGGAGGAAGAGGGTCCGAAAAAAGGGGGGCACATGGAGGGGAGAGAAGGCGCTCCGGATTCACCTTACCTGACCGACAACCTGAAGGATTATCCGACCGAGCTCAACCTGCTTTCTGAGAACTCGACGAAACGGTCCTGTTCGGCGGGGGAGATGATCTACATCCAGAGCGAGGCGAGCAGACCCGAGTTCTATCTCATCGAAAAAGGCAGGGTCAAGATAGCGCTCCTCAGCAGGGACGGGTCCGAAAGGACCGTCATCATCCAGGAGCGGAACACCCTCTTCGGCTATGCCGCCGCTTTTGACGGCCATCCCTATTTCCACACGGCGACCGCGCTGGAGCCGACGGAGTTGCGCGTGATCCCCATCGCCACCTTTCTTGCCCTCAACGACAAGCATCCGAGGCTGTCCGCCGTCATCATCGCGGCCTTCGCCAGGGTGACGAGGATGCTGATACTCCAGATCGAGAACGACTCCTTCATGGACGCCCGCCGGCGCGTCGCTCACATGCTCTGCAAACTCGCTTCGGAGGTGGGCCAGACAACACCGAGGGGGATCCTCATCGCGAAGAAGGTGACCCAGGAGGACCTGGGCAACCTGACGGGTCTCTCGCGTGTTTCCGTCTCCCTCGCCCTTAACCACTTCGAGGAACAGGACCTCCTCAGAAAGAAGAGGAACATGATCGAGATCTTCAACGTGGAGGAGCTGCGAAAAGTGGTCGGGATATCCTAGGACAGACACCGGGGTCATTGTTCACAGGCTCAGCTAAACCCGCCGGCATGTCACTCCGTGGATATCTCCCCCTTTTCGTCCACCAGGTACACCCTTTTGCTCCTCACGTGGTTCGCTCTTATCCGAAGATCACCCGTGCCTCCGGATATTGTCAATGCAATATCGGGGGAACTACGGTACCCGAAGCGCGAAATCTCCTCCAGAGTCGCCTGCCCCTTCGGGTTCGCGCGGAAGAAGGCCTGTGCTGCCTGATAGGCCTGAGAGACATGTGTTTTGGCTTCGCGATCGAGATGGCGATTCCTGTAATTCACGTACTGCGGAATGGCGATGGCGGCGATGATCCCGAGTATTGCGATGCCGATCAGCCCTTCCATCACAAAAGCCCTGACAAATCCGCGATCATTCATCCCCGCACTCCTTCCGGCGCCGTCTGGCTCCCGCCAGACCTCCTGCCGCCCTTAGCCTTCCTCGCAGGTGTCACAGATGTTCCTGCACCCCGCGAAGAGACCCTCTTTCCCCTTCAGGAGCTGGGACTCCAGGATGTAGCCGTCACCCAGAGTCGAGTGGGTATAGGCGATCCGTATGGGTTTCGCCCTCTCGAAGAGTCTCTTTTGGACGAGGAACGTGACGCCCCTGTCCGTCAGGACCTCATCGTCCTCCTTCTGGTCGTCCATGGCCATCACGAGATACAACCCTCTCCAACCTCCTTCGGTCGTCAGTATCCTGATCGGCCTCGGATTCTCCTGCTCCTTGAGGAACTGCTTGATCCTGTCAGATGCCTCCTGGCTCACTTCAAACATGGGGACCTCCTCGTTTATGTATGCCCAAACCTTCCGTCCCGAAACGACGGGACTCCCTTCACGCGAATGCCGGTGTTGCTCTCTTTTGATATTGTCAGGCAAACAGGGAACTAATTCAAGACAAAAGGCACAACCGGAACGGGAACGGGCCCTCGCCCTTGTCGGCTCCTTGTGTCGCCTGCTTATCTCTTGACACGCGCGGTGCGGCGATACTACTATCCCTGAAAGATGACAAAGGTCGATGAGGGGAGAAAAGATGGAAGATTCAGGGACCTTAGGAAACATCCCCGTTATGCGGCAGGGGGAGCGGCACCGGTCCGGGTGCATGGTTTGCGGAGCGGATCTTGCCTATTCGGGGACGGAGCGGGATGAGACGTGTCATTACTGCGGCCGCGTCATATCAACCGGCACCCGGTGCGTAAACGGTCATTTCGTCTGCAGTTTCTGCCACTCCGCCGACGCCCTGGAGATCATCAAGACCGTCTGCCTCCACGGCAGGCAGACCGACCCCGTAGCCCTTATGCGGACCATCCGCTCCCACGCGCGATTCCCGCTCCACGGGCCGGAGCATCACTGCCTCGTCCCTGCCGTGATCCTCAGCGCCCTCAAGAACAGCGGCTACCCCGTGACCGACAGCCAGATAGTCACAGCCGTCAAACGGGGACAGACAGTGACCGGCGGCGCCTGCTCGTTCCTCGGTGCCTGCGGTGCCGCGATCGGTGTGGGGATCGCAGTCTCGGTCCTCACGGGGGCAACCCCCTACGACGGTGATAAAAGGCAGGTCGTCCAGCGCATAACACAGGCCGTCCTTGGAGAGATCGCTTCCTACAACGCGCCCCGGTGCTGTCAGAGGGACTCATGGCTGGCCCTCAAGGAAGCTGTCGGACCGGTGCGGGAACAAACAGGGATATCATTGACGGTGAGCCGCTTCGCGTGCGAGCAGTTTGACGAGAACAAAGAGTGCATTCACGACCGGTGCCCCCTGTGGCCATCCGAACCGACGAAGACGTGATCGAAGACACCCATGCCCTCATCGACTCCCTGCCCTGCTTCAACGAAACCCTGCGAAACCTTAAGATTTTTACCCGATGTGTCGATAATGCGGGTGAAAACAACTGTCATGCGTGCGGGCTCCCGCATGCATGCGGACATTGCATAATGAGAGGTGCATCATGTTCAAGGACTTCAGCATATCCAAGAAGCTCGTCGTTACGATCTCGGCGGTTCTCGTCGTTTCAACGGGGATCATGTGCGCGTTCTGTGTCTTCAAGATGTCCGGGCTCGCCAGTTCCATCACGGACATAACCCTCGGGAAGAAGCTGGAAGGAGACGCAAGATCAGCGCATTTCTACCTTGAGAAGTACCACGGCAAGCTGGAACTCAAAACAGGGAATCTCGTTGACAAGGACGGCAATTCCGTTGCCGGGAAATTCGATATGGTCGATGCCATCCTGAACGACCTCGGCGACACGGCCACCGTTTTCATGAAGGATGGCGATGACTTCCTGAGGATCGCCACGAACGTGAAAAAACCTGACGGATCCCGTGCCATAGGCACGAAACTGGGAAAGGACAGCGCCGCCTATGCTCCGATCACACAGGGAAGATCATACGTTGGCGACGCGGACATACTCGGCAAGCCATATCTCACAAGCTACGAGCCTCTCAAGGGCGAGAACGGGGACGTGATCGGCATACTGTATATCGGGATCCCCAAGGAACAGGCCCATAATCTGGCATCGAAGACCTTGAAGAACACGGTCATGTTGAGTGCCATCATAGGGATTGTCATAATCGCCGTTTTCGTCTTCTTTTCCATCGGGCTCTTCAGAAGGGTCGTGATCGGACCGATCACCCGCATGGTGGGCGCCCTCGAGGATATCGCCCAGGGTCAGGGCGATATCACGAAGAGGATAGAGGTGTCGTCGCAGGATGAGATGGGCAGGATGGGGCAGTACTACAACACCTTCATCGAGAAGCTTCACGGCACCATGAAGACGGTGGCGCGGGACAGCGACACGATAGCCGCGGCCGCGGACAACCTGAGCGCCGATTCTAGCCAGATGACGCGGGAGGCCGAAAAGACCCTCGAGCAGGCAAATTCACTTGCCGCCGCGACGGAGGAGATGTCCAAGACAACGTCGGAGATAGCACAGAACTGCGTGACTGCCGCGGCGAGCTCGGAGAAGACCAGCGAGGCGGCCGCCCAGGGAGAGAACATCGTGAAGGAGAACCTTCTCGCCCTCAACGCCGCGATCGAGGCAGCAAGGGCCGGCGAGCACGGCAGGGGTTTCGCCGTGGTGGCCGACGAGGTCCGCAAGCTGGCGGAAAAGACGGGCCTCGCGACAAAGGACATAAAGACCAACGTCGACGCCATACAGCAACAGGTGGGCAAAACGGTGGAAACCATCGAAAAGGGGGTGCAGGAGGTCGAGGTCGGCACCAACGACGTTCGCTCACTCGAAACAAGTTTCAAGAGCATGTTCGAGCAGATCAACAACGTGACGGAGCAGGTCCGGCAGATAGCGGTCGCGTCCGAAGAGCAGTCCATGGCAACGAACGACATCTCCGAGAGCATCCAGAGGATCTACGCCGCCGTGCAGGAGATGACGAAGAGGATCGAAGGAAACGCCTCGGCCTCTTCCCAGTTCGCCGACCTCTCCAGCGAACTGCAGGGGCTGACGAAGCAATTCATACTCTAGACATTTCCGCCTGCCGTCCCCAATCCGGGTCGGCGGGCGGCCCGCAAGCTCCATTGGCTTGACAGGGGATGGTCCGCCCTACTATAGTGTGGTTGTCGGTCCGTCCCCTATGGCTACGATGAAGAGCGATACAGTCAGGCACTACTACATAGACAATCTGCGGACCATGGTCATCATGCTCGTCATTCTGCTGCACCTCGCCGTGACCTACAGCGGTCTCGGCAGGTGGTATTACAACGAGGAACACGCGCCGGAACTCTTCGGCCTCGTCTTCTTCAGCCTCTTCCAGACATTCGTGCAGGGGTTCTCCATGGGCATACTGTTCCTGGTGGCCGGCTATTTCACTCCGGGCGGCCTTCAGCGCAAGGGCCTCGGCCGTTTCGTAAAGGACCGCTGGAGACGGCTCGGTCTGCCGTCGCTTTTCTATCTGCTCGTTGTGACCCCCTTCATATGCTGGATGGAGCTGCCGTCATCGCAATGGAGGAGCAGCACGTCGAGCTTTCCCGACTTCTACAGCGGATACATACTGTCCGGCGGAATGAAGCTGCTCGGTGTCGGGCCCATGTGGTTCGCGGTGGCGCTCCTGGTCTTTTCGATCATATACGCGCTCCTGCGGACAGTCCGGCCCCCGGCCGAGCGCACCGGCGCCGTGCGAGGCAATGGAAGCTTCGGCGTACTGGCCGCGCTCATCCTGATCGTCACCCTGGGCGCATTCCTCCTGAGGCTGGTCTTCCCCCTGGGCACCATCTTCTGGGGAATGCAGATCTGTTACTTCTCCCAGTACATCATCCTCTTCATCGCCGGAATATTCGCCTGGCACACAAAGTTCCACGAACGGATAACCCCGGCCGTCGGCAGGAGATGGCTGATCGCGGGCATCGCTCTCGGTTTCCCCATCCTCTTCGTGATCAAATGGATGGCAGGGGTCTATCATTCCCCCGTTGAGGCCGAGCACATGAAGAGCGCTTACGCGAGCGTG
>MVQQ01000148.1 GCA_002067555.1 Syntrophorhabdus sp. PtaB.Bin184 | reverse complement strand
GGACCACGAGCCCGCTGCGGTCTCCCGCCTCTTTGACATAAGGTGTGTTCTCCGCCATGTTATGATCCGTGACAGCTATGATATCGAGCCCTGCCTCCCGTGCCTTCTCGACGATGACCCGGGGCGACATGTCAAGGCTGCCGCAGGGCGACAACGTCGAGTGTATATGCAGATCACAGGCAAATTCCCCCAAGCCCTCTCTAACCTCTCTTCAAGCGTTCATACACGAGAGCCGAGAGCTCAAATGCCGAAGGAGCCCCCCGGAGAACGGCTATACCCTCCTGTTTTGCCTTTTCCAGGAACGACTCTTCCAGTTCCAGTTTCCGGGGGATGATGACGGCGGACACGTCCTTCAGCTTTGCCACTCCCAGAATGTTTACGTGCCGCTGGATGGTGATCCACACCGCGTCATCGCCGATGTTCGCGATAACGTCGGAGAGCAGGTCGGAGGTGTACCCCGACCTCACCGGCCTCGTGAGGTTCGTCTGTCCCGTCAGCACCTCAAGCCCGAGCGCCTCGGCAAGTTCACGAACAGTCATCATCCCCTCCCTGTAAGCGTGTCATTGCGTCTCTATACACAGCATTATGCCGGTCATCCTCCCGACCATGCCGATACCCGTCAGTACCCCTGTCCGGGGTTGCCCTCCTTCGAACCGCCGCTCATCGACGGTGGAACAATGCGGGAAAGATCAAGGATCTCCTTTGCCAGTATCTTCACCTTCTCACGCAGCTTGATAACACAATCCGTCTCGAAGGCTATCCCGCGGATGATGTCTTCGGCAAGGGCCCGGCAGCTTGGCGAGCCGCAGGCTCCGCAATCAAGACCGGGCAATTCGCTCGTTATCTGGTCCAGGCGCTCCATCTTCATAATCGCCCGGGAGACGTCTTCATCGAGGGTCATGATCGCCCTCGGCTCCACGGGCTCCGTCGCGGCAAACCTGTTTTGCAGATACATATCCTGGAGTTCGGCCTCAGTGAAATAGGACTCCTTCGTTCCGAACCGTTTTATGAGGTCGCGGAGCCGGATACGTCCCACGAAGAGGTTCTGGACGTTGAGCGGCCCACCTACACAACCGCCGGTACACGCCTGGAGTTCGACAAAATCGACGTCCTTGAGCTCGCCCCTCTCGATCTCTTCCAGGAGGCTGATAACGTTGTGGATGCCGCCGACGGCCAGTGTGGTAGCCGCGGCGACGTTCCGCGACTCCCCCGTCACGTATCCCCAGGCCATGCCGAACCTGGTGGCGCGCTGCAATTTCTCCGACCCGCCGGTCGCGGACCTGTCGCCAAGGTGCCTGATGATATCCTTATATATCAGATTGACTCCGATGACACCGTTCACAGCGGAGTGCTTCGTCGTCATGGGATTCCTCATCTCCGTGACCTTGGCTGGACAGGGCGATATGAAGAAAGCTCCTATCTCTTCGTAAGGAATCCCCGTTCTCCGGGATGCCTGCTCCTTGGCAATGCGCGCCGCCACCTCCATGGGCGTAAGGAAGGGCGCCACCTGATCGAGGAGATCGGGGTACTTGATCTGCATGAGGCGCACCACCGCCGGACAGGCCGAGGAGAAGATGGGGCGCTTGCCCTTGTAATCCTTCAGGAACTCGTGGACCATGTAGCCGACGATCTCCGCGGCGAGGGCAACCTCGAAAACCTCGTCAAAACCAATCCCCCTGAAGGCCCCGAGCACGTCTTCAATATTGACCTGTTCCTTGAACTGGCCGAAGAACGACGGCGCCGGCAGGGCGATCCGATACTTGTACTCAGAGAGCTTCTCGAGGGAGTCCGTTACCGCCACCTTCGCGTGGTTGGGACATTCCCGGATGCATTCGCCACAATCGATGCACCGTTCCTCAACGATCATCGCCTTGCCGTCGCGGACGCGGATAGCCTCGACAGGGCACCGTTTGATACAGTTGGTGCATCCCTTGCACTTCTCCGTCTCCAGCGTCACGGAATGGAAATACTGGTTCATGCGTCCTCGTGTCGCCTTTCGTCCTTGAAGAACACCCTCGCATTCAGCGTCGTACCCACGCCCACTCTGGATTCGATGTTGAGATCATCGGAGCACTGCTTGATGTTGGAAAGACCCATGCCGGCCCCGAAGCCCATCTCCCGAATCTCGTAGGACGCCGTTGAATATCCTTCCTTCATGGCCAGGTTGATATCTTCAATGCCCGCCCCCACGTCTTCCGTTCTTATGGTGATTCCGTCGGGCTCGACGTGGACGACAAGCCTTCCCGACGTGGCGTGGATTGCAACGTTCATCGCCGCCTCGTATATGATGATCGCGATCCGCTTGATAATGTCCTGCTTGAGCCCCAGTTGCTGAAGGGTCTTCTTCACCCGCGACGCACACTCGCCGGCAACAAAGAAGTCTTTTTCGCCTATCTCGAACTCAAGCGTTATCTGCGGGGTATACGCTAAGCTGTCAACCATTGGTTAGTCTCTCCTAACCGGGCTATTGCTTATCTCCTCTGATACCCTTCTCGTAAAGCCGACCGCAACAATCGAACGTGAGCAACGCCGTGGTGAGCAGGGGGATCTTGTTCAATTCCCCGCTCCTGACAACGGACTCATCGGGTCTGCGTCCCCCGACGAAGAGAACTGCCTTCGCGTCCATCACCTGCGCCGCGTGGATCACATGAGCGTTGGTCAACGACGTGATCAAAAGCGAATGGGGCTTCAGGTAAAGGAGCATCTCACTGATGAGGTCGCAGGCGAAACAGACTCGCACCCCGCGTTCCAGACACTCGTCATTCCCGCAGAGAACGTGCGCTTCCAGCAGTTCCTGGACCTCTTTCAATGTCATTTAAGACCTCACATCGTCCGGATATCGACCGGTGGTGTATCGATATTATTGTCGTGCCCCGGTTCCTTAAACCGGCAAACCTGCCCCCCGGTAGACCTCAAAAAACCTCGGTGCCGGGTAATATTGTCTGTTTAATTGCAGGGACGAGCACGCTTGTTCAGTATAGTGTATTTTCTTTCCGAAGTCAAAAGGACAGTGAAGAAAAAGTGAAGAAAAAAACTATCTTTGGCGTCAGCGTCCTCCGTCGCGGACACGGGATTTCCTGCCGAAAGGTATGCCCAGTTTTCTCATGCGATGGCGCAGTGTTCCCGGGTTCATGCCAAGAAGCTCGGCGGCCCCTCCCGGGCCTTCGATCCTGCCCCCGGCCGCCCTCAGGATGCGGCCTATATGTTCGGCCTCGACATCGTGGAGCGCGACAGAGCCCTGGCTCTCGCCGGCCAAGGATGGGGCACGGTCGTGGGACGCTCCGGAAACCCCCAGAATACCGTCGAATTTCAGGGGCTTGCCATCGGAAAGAATGAGGGCTCTTTCCACGGCGTTCTCCACTTCCCGGACATTTCCCGGCCAATCATACGTCATGAGTGCGTCGATGGCTCCCGGGGCAAGCGGGGGTGCGCTGTGGCGGACCATCTCCCGGCTCTTCTTTCGGACAAAGTGCTGGACAAGGGCGGGTATATCGTTCTTCCTCGCCCTTAAGGGGGGAACCTCGATGGGAAAAACCTTGATCCGAAAATAGAGATCCTCCCGAAAATCGCCGTCCTCCACCATCTTCTCCAGGTTCCGGTTCGTGGCCGATATGATCCTGATGTCAACATGGACAGGTTCCGTCCCCCCCACCCTTTCTATTTCCTTCTCCTGGAGGACACGCAGGAGCCTCACCTGCGCGTGAGGCGGGAGTTCGCTGATCTCGTCGAGAAAGATCGTCCCCCCATGGGCACGCTCAAAGCGTCCCCTCTTTCGTGCCAGCGCCCCCGTGAAAGCACCCTTCTCATGGCCGAAAAGCTCACTGTCTATGAGAGACTCCGGGATCGCGCCGCAGTTCACCTTCACAAAAGGCCCATTATACCGGGGAGACAGGTTGTGGATGGCGTTGGCGATGACCTCCTTGCCCGTTCCCGTCTCGCCGATGATGAGCACCGGGCTGGCAAGGGGCGCCACTTTCCTTACACTTTCCATGGCCGCTTTCAGCCCGAAATCGGCCCCCACTATCTCGACGGTGTTTTTCCTCAGTTCCTCCCTGAGATACCGGTTGTCGTCTGCAAGCATATCCTTGAGATCGACCACCTCCCGGAGGCGGCGGCTGTTTGCAACGGCTATCGCCGCAGGTTCGTTCACCACGGACCACAAACGCACGTGGTCCTCCGTGAACCGGCCCGTCCCCCGAGCCCGTATCCCCAGGGCACCGATGTATTTGCCATCGATGATGAGCCGTCCCAGCATTATCGAACACTCCTCCCAGCCCAGGTTCCGCGCCACCCTCCCGAGAATGGGATCCTCGAAGATGTTCTCGGCGACACGGACCCGGGGCCGGCGGTAGGGCTCTTCAAGCTCCTGGCGCAACTCCGGCGGCAGGTGCGTCTTATCCGTCCTCGTTATTCCTCCCGCTTCGTTCGCCGTGGCCACCACGTCCACGGTGCCGATAGTAGCATCATAGACAAAAAGATCGAGCTCGTCCGCCGGTATGACGTTGCGCACATAGAGAAAACACTGATGAAGCGCGCTCTCCAGGTCCAGGGTGCCACATATCCTCAGGGTCATCTCACGGAAAAAGTCATTCTCATCGGCATTCATCGTCTCCTCTCCTTTCCGCCACTATCGTATACGATAGTATAGACGAAAACTGACAAATGTGCCAGCAACTTTCCGTCATATTTCACAGTAATTTTGTCCTCATATTGTAAAACCACGAATATACGGGGGAATCGGTTCTGGCACAAGGTATGCTTAAGAATGGTCACGGAAGAATGATGGAATGGATAGAGATCATACGACTGAGAACCCAGCCCGACGTCGAGCCTCTTGTGGTCAAATGGCTGAAGGATCTGGTCCACAACATCGGCGGAACGCCCGGTCTCAACGAAGCACGGATCTACACTCATTCTGCCGTCCCCGGGGATGTGAGCCTGCACATATTGTGGAACACGGTGCAGGATATCCACGCAGAGAGCGAAATAGGATTGATGGCTGCCGAGACATTGAAAAAATACGGCATTCTCGATCACACCGTTTGGCTCAGGAAGGGGAACAACGGCAACGACCCTCGCGGGCAGGTAACGCGATGACATCCACGGCATTGTTCAACACATGTTGCAACCTATCAGCGGCAGGAAATGTGAAGTACGGAAAATCCCTCACCTTTCCTTCCCATAACGTGAGTCGGGGGACGTGAAGAATGTCCGACCTGATACTGAATAACCTC
>MVQQ01000147.1 GCA_002067555.1 Syntrophorhabdus sp. PtaB.Bin184 | reverse complement strand
CTGCACCGTATCGGCCATCATGGGAAGGTCGATGTAGGGTTTCAACTGGGGTTCCTGGTTCAGTTCCTGGACCCTCTCACAGATGTTGACGGCCATGTCGCCGATCCGTTCCAGGTCGTAGTTGATCTTGATGGCCGTGGTGATGAACCTCAGGTCGCGGGCCGCGGGTTGCCTGAGGGCGAGTAGCTTGAGACAGAACTCATCGATTTCCACTTCCAGGGCGTTGATGACGGGATCATCGTCTATGACCTTCTCGGCAAGGTCCGAGTTGCGTTCAAGAAGGGCCCTGATGGCATTGCTGATAGCCTTCTCAACGAGTCCGCCCTCATAAAGGAGCTTCTCCTTCAACTCCTTCAATTCAAGATCGAAGGTCTTGTAAATGTGTCCTTCAAGCATTATTTGCCTCCTGGTCTGGATGGCTAGAGTATAGTCAACTTTGCCATCGATTACAATCTGATTCTGAGGTGTCCGAGGCTCCGTATGGCACGCAGAGCAAGGCTTAAGCACCCGTCAGGTGTTTTGTGTGTCCCTCGATCGGCGTAAAAAGGATGTGAAGCGGTTAGGCCGGTCCTGTTCTCACCGGACCGGGAACTGTCCTTCGAGATCTTCGGGGTTTCGATAGATGATCAGACGATGACCACGGAGTTGAAACCCCCGAATTCGTTCATCTCCTTATGGCTGGAGGAGGGGTCTTCCATCCAGTTGCCGTCGACGATGAACCGGTACTGGTAGACGCCCGGGGAAAGGGTGATGCTCGTTTTCCAGACCCCCTTTGCGTCCTTCTTCAGAGGGCGAACCGAGGGGTCCCAGGAGTTGAAAGAACCTGCGATACAAACGTGACCTGCCCCCGCGTCGCTGAGTTTGAATGTTACACGTTTTTTCGCCTGCTTCTCTGCCATTGCACCCTCCTTAAACTTTATCCATCATAATAGCACAATCCCCCGGTTTTTTCATCCCGGCCTTGAGGAACCAAAAGGGGGAACCGCGCGCGAGTCCGCGTCGGTTCCCCCTTTATGAGATTGGTTCTGATGTTTTCAGCTCATCGATGCCACTGCCTTCGCTATCCTCTCGACACCCTTTTCGATGACGTCCATGGATGTGGCAAACGAAAGCCTCAGGTATCCTTCCTTGCCGAACTCCACGCCGGGGACCACGGCGGTGTGGAAGTCGTCGAGGAGGATCTCCGTCAGGGTCGTTGAGGAATCGACGATGCGGTCCTTATACTTCTTGCCCACGACGACATTGAGGTTGGGGAACACGTAGAAGGCGCCCCTGGGGTCATAGCAGGTCACGCCTTCTATGCTCCTTAAGCTCTTAACGAGAAAGTCTTTTCTCTTCTTGAACTCGGCGACCATGGTGCCGATGAAGTCCTGATTGCCGGAGAGAGCCGCAAGGGCCGCCATCTGCGAAACCGAGGTCGGGTTGGACGTGCTCTGGCTCTGGATGTTCCCCATGGCCTTTATGATGGGGGCAGGGCCCGCGCTGTAGCCGATCCTCCAACCCGTCATCGCGTAGGTCTTGGAAACGCCGTGGCATATGATCGTCCGCTCCTTGAACGCCGGGTCCATGGAGGCGATGCTGACGTGCTTGTAGTCGTAGACCAGTTTTTCATATATCTCGTCGGAGATGAGGTAGAAACCTTTCTCCACCGCGAGCTTGCCTATTGCCTCGAGGTTCTCGCGATAGAACACGGAGCCCACGGGATTCGAGGGATAATTGAGTACGATCGCCTTCGTTCTGGGTGTGAGATATCTCTTGAGGAGGTCCGGGGTTATCTGGTAATCGTCCTCCTCCCTGGTTTCGAGGATGACGGGTTTGGCATTCGCGAGCTCGATCATGGGGGGATAGGATACCCAGAAGGGGGCGGGGACGATGACCTCGTCGCCTTCCTGGAAGAGGGCCTGGAAAAGGTTGTAGAGTCCGTGTTTTCCGCCGCAGGAGACGATGATCTCCTCCCGTTTATAGGCGAGCCCGTTGTCGCGGGAGAACTTGTCTATTATCGCGTCCTTGAGAGGATCGATTCCGGTGACGGGAGTGTAGCGGGTGAAGTTGTCGTTAATGGCCTTTATGGCCGCTTCCTTGATATGGGCAGGTGTGTCGAAGTCCGGCTCGCCCGCGCCGAAGCCGGCGATATCGATCCCCTGTGCCTTGAGTGCCTTTTCCTTGGCCGAGATGGCGAGTGTGGGTGATGGTTTTAGAGAGGCGGCCCTGGCAGATAACATAGAGCAACTCCTTTAGCTTTTTTTGGTGCCGTAACTTTTACACCATGAGGGAAGGCTCTGTCAATCAGAAATTGAGGGTGGTTGACAGGATTTCCTTACGGTGACCCTGAGAATCCTGCGGGTGTTCTCGTCGATCTTGCACCGCTCATCGATCCTGTGGCCGACGACCCATGCAATGAGGTCGCCCGAGACGAGCAGGGGGACCCGTTTGCGGGACTCGAGGGGTATCTTGCGGGAGATAAAGAAATCCTTTAACTTTACGGATTTGTCGATGCCCAGAGGGCGAAATCTGTCACCCTCGCGGAACGTCCGGATCGCGAGGCTGTCCCGGGGGCCCAGTTTGTCGAGGTCGAAGTGCGCCGTGAAGCTGTCCCTTGGATAGGACGAAGGACGTTTTTTCACCACCGTGACGGTGGCGTCGATCTTGAGGGCGGCGATGCTGGTCCGTCCCTCACCAAGGGAAAAGACCGTCGTGATAGGCGGTTCCGGCCTCTTCATGGTGAATATGAGCGTGTCGTAGGTTTTCCTTGCCAGGAGGTGCCCGGGGAGATCGAGGCGAAGGTTCGGTTTTCGGGAGGACAGGACCTTTCTGACGAGTTCGATGTGCTCCCGTAAGGGGACGACGGGTGCCATGTCCGCCACGATGTCGCTCACGACCCGGAAGAAGGTCTCGTCATCGAGTTTCACGAGGGGTGCGACGGGCACGTGGACGTCCCCTTCCAGCCTTCGGACGTTCTTCTCCGTGAAGGAGCGTTTCCTTTCGTCGAAGAGAGTGTTTATCTCTGTCAGGTCGCCGAGGAGGGAGACGACCTTCTCCCTGAACGCGGGGTTCAATTCGCCAAAGAGAGGGATGATCCTGTGACGAATGTAGTTGCGCTCGTATACCGTTTTGTCGTTCGAGGAATCGCTGACGAAGGGAATGGAGCGGGCGGCGGCATAGGATTCTATCTCTGAACGGTAGGTCGTAAGGAAGGGTCTGACTATCCTCTCGCGGGCGGGAGGTATGGAAGACAGGCCACGAATGCCCGTCCCTTTGGCGAGACGCAGGAGGAAGGTCTCGACCTGGTCATCGAGATTGTGGGCGAGGGCAATCCTCGTGTAGCCCTCGCGATCGGCTGTTTCGTTGAAGAAACGATACCGGATGTCCCTGCCGGCGTGTTGTACGGAGAGCCCCGTCGATCGGGAATACGCCTTAACGTTCGCCCTTTCGACGAAACAGGGAAGTCCGTAACGTTCCGCCGTTTCCCTCACAAAGGCCTCGTCCCTTTCCGACTCCTCCCGTCTCAAGAGGTGGTTCACGTGGGCAACGGCAAGACCGAAGGGCATTTTCTCCCTGATCTTAGTGAGAACATAAAGGAGTGTTGCCGAATCGACCCCACCGGAGAAACCGACAAGAACGCGGTCCCCCTCGTTCATCATCCCATTCGTCCTGATGAGCCGGGATATCCTGCGGACAAGGTCTGCGGGCCGGGGAGTGGCCGGGGTGTCGACAATACCGGTGAAGCCGTTCCCTGTCACGAACAGCTCGAACAGTCGGGTGAGGAGCATCCGGCGCAGAAGCCGCCCGACCGCCCCGACGACTTGAATCCCGAGCCCGCGGAGAACCCGAAGGAGGACATGTTCCTCTGCAGGTCTTTGTCCCCGCACCTGGGGCATTCGGGCACGTCGTCGCCGAAGACTATCACTTCGAATTCGTTGCCGCACTTGCGGCAGGTATATTCATAGATAGGCATGGTTACCTCCGCTCGTCCCTCTTCTTCTTTATTTCCCTCGACAGGTCGGCGATGAGCCGCACCAACAGGGGACGATATTTCTCCCTGATGACCGCGTCGACGTTCATACTCTCCGCCTTTCTCGCGAGCCCCAGGGCCCTCGTGAACATGTTCTTGAAATAGAAATGGTTGGCCGAGGCAAAAAGGTAGAGGAAAAGGGCGGCCGTGTTGGATCCGTCCGTTCCGATGAGGCGCTTGAAGAGCTTTCTGGCCGTGTCGAAGTATTCACTTTCAAGGTAGCTGTTGGCCGTCTTGAAGAGAAGGAGCTTTTTGCCGTCCGCGTACGCAGTGAGCAGGATATCCTCGAAGCCCTTGCGTCCGTATATCCTTGTAAGGGTCTTTTCGTATTCATACAGGAAGCGGGGGAGAAGGTAGTTCCCCCGATAGAGAAGGATGAGGTCCTTGAGCTGCGTCACCAGCTCGTCGGCAAGGACGGTGACTTCCTTGAGCTCTTCCTTCAGGCGTCCCCGCGCTTTTCGGACCAGTACACTTATTTCGTTGACGATCTTCTTTTCCTGTTCCGTCAGGTCCTCAAGGGCTATCTCGCATTGAGGCTGATAGTATTCGAGAAGGTAGAGGTTCTCGCGGAGCTTCATGGCGCCGTGAAAGGTGTAGCCGACGGTCATATCGAAGAGCTTCTCCTTGTAGCTCGCCTCCGAGGAATTACGGAAGAGGTCGTGACACATCTCCTTGAGCCTGAAAAGACAGCTCCTGCCCCTGTCGTCCACGAAGTCCTCGATGTTGGCGAAGAAAAGCTGTCCCTGTCGGAGCAGGGACTTGCACTCCCGCGCCTTCCCGTAAACGCACAACGATTCCTTGATGAGGTCGATCTGTTTCTTATCGAGATTCGTTACCATGATCCCCCTCCCCGTGCTCTTTCAGCATGTTCCTCAGTTCGTCTCCGTCGATGGATTCCTTTTCCAGGAGAGTCCTGGCGACCAGTTCCAAGAGGTCGCGTTTCTTCGTGAGGGTGTCCTTCACCTTTATGTAGGAATGTTCGATGATGGCCTTCACCTCGTTATCGATCTCCCTGGCCGTCTCCTCGCTGTAGTCCTTTGTGCCCGAGCCGGGGGCGATATCGAGGAAGAGAGGTTTGCGCTCCTGCTCGAAGGTCATGTGGCCGAGTTTCTCGCTCATGCCGTACTGTTTCACCATGGACCGGGCTATGTCCGTTGCCCGCGCCAGGTCGTTCTGGGCGCCTGTCGAGATCTCGCTGAAGATGATCTCCTCGGCTATCCTTCCCCCGAGCAGGACGCACATGCGGTCGATGAGCTCGCTCTTCGTCATGAGGTAGCGGTCCTCAGTGGGAAGCTGCATCGTGTATCCCAGGGCGGAAATGCCGCGGGGGATTATGGATATCTTGTGGACGGGGTCCGCGCCCTCCAGGGATTCCGCCATGAGGGCATGGCCCGTTTCGTGGTAGGCGACGATCTCCTTTTCCTTCTTGCTCATTACCTTCTTTTTCTTTTCAAGACCTGCCACGACACGGTCGATGGCCTCTTCGAACTCTTCCATCGTCACCGACGACTTTCCTTTCCGGGCGGCGAGAAGAGCAGCTTCGTTGATGAGATTCGCCAGGTCGGCACCCACAAAACCGGGTGTCCTGGCGGCAATGACGGAAAGATCGATATTGCGTGCCAGTTTGACCTCTTTCACGTGTACCTTCAATATCTCTTCGCGGCCTTTGATATCGGGTCTGTCGACGAGGACATGCCTGTCGAACCTGCCGGGCCTCAAGAGCGCGGGGTCGAGTATCTCGGGCCTGTTCGTCGCGCCCACGATAATGACCCCCGTCTTGGTGTCGAAACCGTCCATTTCGGCGAGAAGCTGGTTCAGGGTCTGCTCGCGCTCGTCGTGGGACGACAAGGGGTTCATGCCCCGTGCCTTGCCGAGGGCGTCCAGTTCGTCGATGAAGATGATGCAGGGGGCCTTCTGCTGGGCCTGGGAAAAGAGGTCTCTCACCCGCGAGGCGCCAACCCCGACGAACATCTCCACGAAATCGGACCCGCTCATGCTGAAAAAGGGCACCTTCGCCTCGCCGGCGACTGCCTTTGCGAGAAGGGTCTTGCCCGTGCCCGGCGGACCGACGAGAAGAATGCCCTTGGGTATCTTTCCACCGAGATCGAGGAATTTCTGCGGATAGCGAAGATACTCGATTATCTCCTGGAGCTCCTCTTTTGCCTCATCGACCCCGGCGACATCATCGAAGGTTATCTTTATCTCATCCTCTCCGTAGATCTTCCCCCGGCTCTTGCCGAAATTGAGAACGCTCGACGGGGCCCCGCCCATCCTCCGCATAAGGAGGTTCCAGATGAGTATTATGATGGCGAAGGGGAGTATCCATTCGATGATGACTCTCAGGATCTTGTTCTCGAAGGAGCCGGAGAACTGGACGCTGCTCTTCTGAAGGTCCTTGACGAGGTCAGGGTCTTCGACCCTGCTTGTCACGAACTTCACCTTCTTTCCGTCCTGCTGTGTCATCGTTCCCTGGATCTTTTCGGCGTCGATGACGAGGTCCGAGACCTTCATCTGGGCGATGAGGCCCTTGAATTCGCTGTAGGGAACGGTCTTTATCTCGGAACGAAAGGAGAGGTAGCTGTGGATCACGAATATGGCGATGATGGCGATGATGAAATAGAGGAAGGTGAAACTCTTGGTCTTCTTCTCCTTGTCCTTGTTGCCGCTCTTGATCTCCAGTATTATATCTTTGCGTTTTTTAAGGTCTTTTTTTTGTTTGGACTTTTCTTTCGGCATAGGTAAAGCATATCAGAAAACCATAAGCTTTGAAATATGTTTCTCCGCGCCCTGCCGGGGCTGACGGGCCTGTGGTAGCGGGATTGCCGTTTGCCGGCCCGGTGCCTTCCCGGGATGGGCAAGGCCGGTTTACAAAACGAAGTCAGGTGCTATAATAGCCTTATGGCGGACCCGCTGCCCGGTTACGCTGTCCGCTGCAAGGAGGGTGGCAGGTGACGGAAAAGGATGGATCCATCAGCGAGTTTGACCGCCTTTTCGGCTGGCCGGATGTCTGCCGCAGCCTGTTCCGGGTTCTCATAACCTCTCTTCGGGAGGGTTTCTTCATAACAGATGGAGAGGGCGCTTTTCTCTATGCAAGCCCATCCCTCGGCATGATGCTGGACCATGATCCCGGCCGTCTTCTCCGGATGTCCATCGATGACGTCGATGCGGGAAAGGGGTTCAGGGGAGCCTTCGAGGCCATGGGGGTGGAAAGCTACGGTGTTTCCACGTACGAGACGACGTTTAAGAGAAAGGGCGGTGAGCCTGTTGATGTGGAGGTGACCCTCGCCCGGTACAGCGTTCCGGCGGAGGGACAAAGGTGTGTTGGTCTCGTAAGGCACACAGGAGATCGCAAAAGAGCGGAGATGGCGCTCCGGGAGAGCGAGGAGAGGTTCAAGCTTTTCAGTCACGCGAGCCAGGAGGCGCTCGTGCTCCTCAATGACGCGGGCAAGGTGCTCTACGCGAACCCGGCCGCTCTCAAGATCACGGGACGTGAGGATCGGCGGGTCACCGATATTGAGATCAGTGAATTTCTCAGGCCCTATCAATTCTCCGACGAACAGAAGCTGCAGATGGCGATAGCCGAGGTGATGCCCGTATCGACGATAGCGGAAGAGATGGTGGGCTCCGACAGGGTACTTGACCTTTCGGTCGTGGGAGCGGAGGGTGTCGAGACGAACATCGAACTGTGTCTCCTGTCCGAAAAGGTGGGCGACAAGTGGCACATGATCGCGCTGTTCAGGGATGTGACGGAGAAGAAGAACGCGCTGGAACGCCTGCGGAGATCGGAAGAGAAGTTCCGCCGCCTCTTCGAAGAGACGAAGGATGCTGTCTTCGTGTCGACGCCGGAGGGAAGGATCGTCGACATCAACAGGGCCGGTCTCGATCTCTTTGGCTTCAGGACAAAGGAGGAGATTCTTGATCTCGACATAGCGCAGGACCTCTACTGTAATCCCGAGGACAGGGCCAGCTTCAGGGCTGCCATCGAAAAGTACGGCAGCGCGAGTATGCACGACCTTGCCTTGAAGCGCAGGGACGGCACTGTGATTGTTGTTTCCATCACGGTGAATGCCGTCTATGACGATGTGGGAAACGTCGTCATATTTCACGGTATCATCCGGGACCTGACGGGCATAAGGCAACTCGAACAGCAGGTCAGGGCGTTTCAAAAGATCGATGCGGTCCGGGAACTCATCGGAGACATGGCACACCACTTCAACAATATCCTCAATATAATCGTGGGCAACGCCCAGCTCGCGAAGATATCCCCGGACTGCACGGACGAAATGGGCTCATACCTTTCGGCCATCGAGGAAGAGGTTTTCAGGGCGGCGGACATGGTCGACGCCCTCCTGGCATCGGGGAGCCGCCATCCCATGGACATGAAGACGGTTGATGTCGGGTCCGTGGTGAGGGATTTCGAGAAGATGGTGCGAAGGATCATCGGTGACGGGATCACCATTGTCCTGTCGGTGCCCTCGACGCCCATATCCGCAAAGATCGATGTGGCAAGGATAGCCCAGGCCTTCCTCAATCTGGTGGTGAACGCTCGGGAGGCCATGGATGGCACCGGGACGCTGACGATTAGGGTCTACACGGAGGACATGACGGACGTGACGACCGCTCTCGACGGGAAGATAGTGCCCGGCTCCTATGTTGTGATATCCGTTTCCGATACCGGGCGCGGCATGGATGCGAGCCTCAGGGAAAAGATATTCGAACCCTTCTACACGACGGACGCGTCGGGCGAGAAGAAAGGGCTCGGTCTGAGCGTCGTTCTGGGCATCGTCAAACAGCACGGCGGCTTCGTCATCTGTGACAGCGAGGAAGGCAGGGGCACGACCTTCAAGGTCTATCTGCCTGTCTCGGAGGAAAAGACGAAGGTACAGAGGTTGATGGAACAGGGTATCGCCGGGGGCACCGAGATGGTCCTCATCGGTGAGGACGAGGATGCCCTGAGAAAGATCGCCGCCGACTTCTTACAAACACTGGGATACAGGGTCGTCACCGCCAGGAACGGCGATGATGCCCTTGCCCTGTTTCGCGAGAAACCCGGAGAGATAGACATGGCCCTCCTGGACATAGCCATGCCCGGCATGAACGGGCTCGACGTGTACCACGAGATAAAGAAGGTGAGGCCCGACATCGACGTTCTTTTTATGACGGGCTACAGCCTCGATGCCGCGAACATAAGCACCATCCGGAACCAGGGCATAAGCATCATCCGAAAACCCTTCACAATGACAGCCCTTGCCAGGAGGATACGGGAGATACTGGATAAAGAAAAGGCGGTTAGAACCGACTAAACCGTTGGAACCGTTAGAACCGATTAAACCGTTAGAACCGTTGGAACCGTTGGAGCGTGTAGAATAACCGGGACCGCAGAAGGACCATTTCCCATTCCTGCGATGAGACTCTTCCGCCCGTCATAGCGAGGATATTCTTGTTCTTCTCCGTTCTAACGGTTCCAACGGCTCAAACGGTTCTAACGGTCTTTTAAAGGCTTATCTCTTTCGCCTCTATCATGCCGTCTATGGTCCTTATGTGCTTGAGGACGTCTTTACCGATGGGGCAGTCCACGGAAACAAAGGCGACCTCCTCACCCTGGACCATGCGGGAGACGGTGAAGCTCGCTATGTTGATGCCGTGGTCGCCCAGGATGGTGCCGACCTTGCCGATGACACCCGGGCGGTCCATGATCTTGAATGCAAGGAATGTTCCCTCGGGAATGACGTCGAGACGGAAGCGGTCGAGAAGGACGATCCTGCCCATCTTGTCGGGGAAGACGGTCCCTGCTATGGTGGTTTCCTCCACGTCGGTCTTGAGGCTGAAGATGATGAGATCGTTGAACTTGTCGAACTGCTCCGTCTTCGATTCCTCAACGATGATATTGCGGTCCTTGGCAAGGTAGGGCGCGTTGATATAGGTGACGGAGCCCTGGAGGGCGATATCCAGAAAACCGTTGATCCCCGCTATGGTGAATGGCTGGTAACTGAAAGGGACGTCGAACTTGCGCTCGCAGAGGTCTTCCTCGAAGTTCTTTCCCACCATGATGACCGATATCTTCTCGGGCCGGCCCTTGCTGATCTGCGCCGCAAGCTTGCCCATCTTCTCGGAGAGGTTGAAGTACAGCTGAAGGTGGTCGGGAAGCAGTGACTTCATGAAAGGTATATTGACGCCATGCTGGTAGGGCCTTCCATGGAGCGCGTTCAGGACCTGCTCGGCGACGATGGCCGAGACCGCCTTCTGTCCCTCGGCGGTGTTGGCGCCAATGTGCGGAGTCGCGAAGACATTCTCCAGGGTGAGGAGCTTGTTGTTCTTCGGAGGTTCCTCCACCCAGACGTCCACGCCGGCGGCGAATATCTTGCCCGAGACAAGGGCCTCATAGAGATCGTTCTCGTTCACTATCCCGCCCCGGGCGCAATTGACGAGGATGACATTGTCCTTCATGATGGCCAGCTTCTCGGCGGTTATCATGTTTCTCGTCGTACCGGTGAGCGGTGTATGGAAAGTGATGACATCGGAAACCTTGAGGAGGTCGTCAAGATCATCGTACAGGGCGACGCCGAGGGACTCGGCTTTGCTCTTTTTGATGTACGGGTCGTAGGCGATGACCTTCATACCGAAGCTTTTCGCGCGGATGGCGACATTGCTCCCGATGCGGCCGAGGCCGATGATGCCCAGGGTCTTGTTGTGGAGCTCCACACCCATGAACTTCTTCCGGTCCCACTTGCCCTGTTTCAGAGATTCGTTGGCAAGGGGTATCTTGCGGGCGGCGGCGAGCATGATGCCCATGGTAAGCTCCGTGGCCGCGAGGGTATTGCCCGTGGGGGCGTTGAGAACGATAAGGCCCTTCTTGCTTGCCGCTTCTATGTCGATATTATCCACGCCGACACCGGCGCGCCCGATTATCTTGAGCCTGCCCGGGTTCTCGATGAGACTCTCCTTGACCGTCGTGCCGCTGCGGGTGATGATGGCATCGTAATTGCCGATGATGGTCTTCAGTTCTTCGACCTTTATGCCTGCCTTGACTTCGACTTCGACCGTCTTGTCCGCCGCGAGTATCTTCAGACCTTCTTCGGCGAGATGATCTGTGACGAGGATCTTGAATTTTTTCATTGGAATCCGCCTAAGTTATTATTTCTTGTAATATTTCTGTGCTCGTGATATAGGTAACAACAGTAAAAGATACCACCGGAAAAGAGAAAAAGCAATACAGGACCAATACTTGTGGCGAACGAGGAACCTGCCGAAAAGAAAACACACCGGGATCTGAACCGGGAAGGCGAGGGACGCCCTGGGGGCAGGCGGCCGTTCCTCAACCGCAGCAACCTCCGTGACATCATCATCGTGGTCTGCCTCATCTCCGCCGTGCTTTACAACCTCGACTGGATAAGGCTCTCAGTGGCGGGCGTACTCCTTACCTTCGGCTGTTTCTTCCACTACATGACAAAAGGGGTCCTCATTCGCAACGTGATCCTGTGCCGGGAGGGAACATACAGCGTGGTTCGCCATCCTTACTACATGGCGAACTATCTCATAGATTCAAGCTTCTGCCTCGTGAGCGGGAACGTTTACCTTCTCCTGATATACCCCTTCCTGTTCTACTGGTCCTACGGCCCGACGATCAGGAAGGAGGAGGCCACGCTGGCGCGGCTCCACGACAGCGACTACCTGCGGTACAGTCTCGATGTTCCCCAGATATTTCCCGATGCTTACTCCGTCCGCAGCTTGAAGGGAGTGGGAAAGGGGTTTTCGATGCAGAGGATCACCCGGAATGAGATATCCCGTTTCATGCGCTTCTGGGCGACGGGTTTCCTCATTATATTCATCCACACCCTGAAGGCGGCGGACCTGCAGAGACTCTGGTCTTTCGATCCCGCCGTCATCAGTGACAACCCGCATGGCTTTGCGCTCCTGCTCTCGACCATAGTTCTCTTCGTCGCCAGCCTTCTCGTTCAGTGCAAGAAGGAAGAACCGGCCCTCAAAGCACAGTAGCCTCATGGGACCCGTCGTGAACCCCTCACCCGGTCAGAGATGGACCTTTGCCGATTACGCGGCGCTGGCCGTCCTTGTCGCCGCCGCCGGCGTTCTTTTCTTTTCCGGTCTTTCGTGGCGCTCACTGTGGGGTTCCGAAGGCCGGTGGGCGGTTATCGCCCGGGAGATGATGCTGAGCGGCAACTACTTTCTCCCCACCATCAACGGTGTGGTCTACTTCGACAAACCGCTGCTCAGTTACTGGGCCATCGTTCCCTTCTCCCTTTTTTCGGGAGTGACGGAGATGTCCGCCCGGATCCCCAATGTGCTTGCCGGAATGGGCACGGTGGCCATCGTCTTCGCCATCGGCAGGGGCCTTTTTGGCCTCACCCCGGGATTATATGCCGGCCTTGTTCTCCTGACGACAGCCATGTTCGGCTTCTGGTCGAGAACGGCGTCGGCGGAGATCCTGAACGTTCTGGCCATATGGTCGATGCTCTGGGTCCTGCAGGGCAGAGGTCCCGGGCGCCCGTTCCACCGGTATCTCTTCTTTTACCTGATAGCGGCTGTCTCCTCCTTCTGCAAGGGCCCGCTCGCGCCTGCCGTCGCCGTTGCGGCGGTGATAGCGGTAAACTGCGTGGAGATGGTCTGGGACATCAGGCAGGACGGGTTCGGCAGGACCCGAAGGAAGGTGACGGAGCATTTTGACTGGATACTCTCTCAGAAAGGCATCCTGGCGGCGGTCTGCGGCCTTGCCCTCTTTGCCCTGCTTCTTTTCCTGCCGGTGATCATGACCGGGTCCCGGGAGGCCGTCGAGCTCATGTGGCGCGAGAACGTGGTGCGGTTCCTGGAGCCCTTCGATCACGTGGAGCCCTTTTACATCTATTTCAAGCACATCCCCGTGTTCCTTATCCCCTGGACGTTCCTTGGTATCGGAGCCCTGATCCACATGAAGAGGTGGGGAGGCGGGCCTGAGCGACGGTGGCTTGCGACCGTAACGATCGCCATATTCCTCTTTTTCACCCTTTCCGGTTCCAGGAGAAGCTATTACATACTACCCCTTATCCCCGCCTTCGCGCTCATCATCGGGAGGTCTCTCGCAGGGTTTCTGGAACGCGAGAGGGAGAATGGATCCCCGGCCATGAAGACAGCCCTTGTCGTCACGGCCTTCATCCCCGTCATCGCGGGAGTGGCGCTTGTCGCCGGGTACTTCGGTTTCGAGGCGTACCGTCATTTTTCGGAGGTTATAGCGGGACCGGTGATCGTCGCAGCCGGGGTGGCGGCGCTCTTCTTCATCGTGAGGAGGATGTTCGTGCCGGGTTCGACCCTTCTTGTCCTCCTCTTTTTCGGGATCCTTCTGTGGACCTTTACGGCCGGAACCTTGATAGGCGAGAGAGGCCGCGGCCTCAAGCCCTTCGCCCATCAGGTCGCGTCAAGGATAGAGGAGGTATCGCGGGAGAGCGTGGCGATGTACGGTGTGGGCAATTCCTCGTTCCTTTTCTATCTCGACAGGAAGTCTCCCTTAAGAGCCTTGAGCGACCTCAGGGAGGTGTGTTCCTTCGCGGGAGGCTCCGGCAGGCATCTCGTCACGGAAGAGGCCTTTATATGGGGAATCGAAAAGGAATGCGGACCGCGGGCCTTTGAAAGGGTGCTCAGTGAATCGCCTGGGGGCGGGAAGAAGAGGCGCAACGACCTTGTTCTCCTCGTCGCTCCGAAAGGGCCCTGAAAGGCCTTCAAATGGGCGTAAATCTCAAAGTTTTGCTTGACTTAGCACACCAAATGTATTAATGTAGACAAATTTTTTTAAGGG
>MVQQ01000146.1 GCA_002067555.1 Syntrophorhabdus sp. PtaB.Bin184 | reverse complement strand
TCGGTGCCGACGATAACGTAAAGGTCATACGGGTCGTATCGGGCGGATGAAATGCAGGGTATGCGGACAGACGGCAAGCATCAGCCTGCGGTCCCACAAGACCGCCTTCTGTGATACACATTTTCTTGCTTTTTTCGAGAAAAGGGTAAGTACGACCATTCGGCGTTACCGGCTGATCGGTGAGGCCGACCGTCCCGTGGTGGCCGTTTCGGGAGGCAAGGATTCCCTGTCCCTGTGGCTCCTGTTGACGAAGATGGGCATCGCTGCCGACGGTGTCTACATCGACCTCGGCATAGGCGACTACTCCCGCGTGTCACTGGAAAAGATAAAGGCCGTCGCCGACAGGATCGGCAGGAAGGTCCATATCTTCCATGTCCCCGATATTTTTGGCAGGGACATCAGCGGAGTGGCAAAAGGTCTGCGCCGGGCGCCCTGTTCGGCGTGCGGGATGATAAAGCGCTATGTGATGAACAGGGTTTGCATGGACAAGGGCTACAACCTTCTGCTGACAGGGCACAATCTTGACGACGAGGCCGCGGCCCTTTTTGGGAACATCCTTTACTGGAAAAAGGAATACCTCTGGAAGAAGGACATTGCCCTCGATGCCCGGGAAGGGCACCTGTCGAGAAAGGCCAAGCCGTTCTTCCTGTGCTCGGAGCGCGAGGTGGCGGCATATGCCATCATCTCCGGCATTGACTATATATACGAGGAATGCCCCTTCTCGAAGGGCGCCAAGACGATCACGTACAAGGGCATCCTGGGCGGTCTCGAGGAGGCCTCCCCGGGAACAAAGCTCATGTTCGTGAAGGGATACCTCAAGGAGCTTCGGGGGGTGAAGGAAACCGTGTGTGAGGACGGTGAACCCGCTGCGGGACCAGAGGAACGGTTCTGCCCGGTTTGCGGATATCCCTCAGGCGGCGGGGAATGTGGTTTCTGCCGGGCCCTGCAGAAGTTCGAGCTTCCCTACTCCGCCCGATTCGAGGAGTACGGTTGATATCAATTGACAGTGGCCGGTGCTGGTGACATAATTCGGATATAAAAATGATAGACAGATTGTCGCAGCTTATCTTCAATATCTACGAGGCGTTTACCGTCGCCCTGTACGTGAGGGAACGGGATTTGCTGAGCTGCATCTCTTCCGTGACCTTTGCAAAGAGCTTTGACGAGAAGAAGAGCATCCCCGTGGAGGGGACCCTTCCCGGTTGGGTGATAAAGCACAATGCCCCGCTCATCATACCCAATTTCGACAGGGACGAAGAGGCGCTGGGTTACTACGGGACCGGTGAGGGGATCAAATCCTTCATGGGTTACCCCGTGGACACGAAGGGCGTCATCATCGTCGACAGTAAAAAGAAATACGTCTTCACCGACAAGGAAAAAAAGATACTGGGTTCCTTCGCGGCCCTCATTCACGAGGAGATCGAGCAGGAGAGGCGCGCCCTCAGTGCCGAAGAGACCATGGAAGAGCTCTATGCCGAAAGGCGCATACTCGGCCTCCTGTCCGCTCTCAACACGGCGAAGATCTCCACGGCTGACGTGCTCGAGGAGATACTGGGCCTTTCGGGAGGCACCTTCTGCTTCATCGGCATGGAGAAGAAGGGGCGTCTCGTCATCCACGACGTCGCCGGGATCGAGAACGGTGACGTCATCAAGAAGGAATGTCACAGCGGGGAGAGCATCGCCTCCGTGGTCCTCGAGGGAGGCAGGGAGCTTCTCTTGCCCCACGGCAGCGCGTACCTCAGGGAGAAGCCGCTCTTCTTTCCCAATGAACCCGTGCGGGCGCGGCAGTTCTTCGGCTTTCCCCTGATAACGGAGGATACGACCTTCGGGGTCATAGGATTTGTGTCCCTCAACGAGGCGGAGCTCAAGGAAAGCGCCATAGGCGCGCTGAGAAACCTTTCGAGCCTCCTTTCGCTGTATTTTACCGCGCGATGGATGCGCGAGCACCTGGACAGGATACGCGATTTCGATCCAGTCACGGGCGCGGTGCAATTCCCTGTTTTCCTGGACGTCGTCGAGACGATGGCCAGGAAGAGACAGCGGTTCTCCGTCCTCAGCGTGAAGCTGGGGAACATGGTTCTCTACAACAGGAAGATGGGCGCCGAAGGCACGAACGACCTTTTAAGGAAGGTTTGTCAGGTCATCCGGTACTGTGCCGGGGGGAATGCCTTTGTGGCCCGCAAGAGCGGAGGCCGTTTCTTTGTCCTTCTTAAGGGCGGTGAGACCTTTGAAACACGGAACATGATGAAGCTCCTTTACCACGCGGTGGGCAAGAGCCTTGCCGAGCAGGGGCTATCGGCGGGAGCGGGTGTGGTGGAACTCGGAACGGTCAGCTTCCCCGATGATTCGGCGGACCTCTGGGAGCTTTTCGACAGGATAGAAGAGAAGAAGATACGAAAATTCATCGAATAAGGAGGAAGGGGGATGGGTTTTTTCAAGAATTTGTTCGGGATGTTCTCCACGCACCTTGCCATGGACCTCGGCACGGCCAACACCCTGATATACATGAAAGGGGAAGGCATTGTCCTCAACCAGCCTTCCGTCGTCGCCATAGATAACAACTCCGGAAAGGTCATCGCCGTCGGCAAGGAGGCGAAGGAATACATCGGCAGGACCCCTCCCAACATCAGCGCCATACGGCCCCTGAAGGACGGGGTAATCGCGGACTTCGACGTGGCCAAGGCGATGATCAAGTATTTCCTCAAGGTGGTAAGCAACGAGCGGAAGATATCGAAGCCGAGGATGGTGGTCGGTGTCCCCTCGGGCATCACCCAGGTGGAGAAAAAGGCCGTCATCGACGCCTGCTTCCAGGTGGGCATCCGTGACGTCCATCTCATAGAGGAGCCCATGGCGGCATCCATCGGCGCGGGCATGCCCATAGAACTGCCGCGGGGCAACATGATAATAGACATCGGCGGCGGCACAACGGAGGTTGCCATCATCAGTCTTTCCGCCGTGGCCTACAGCGAGTCCTTACGGGTCGCCGGTGACGAGCTCGACGAGGCCATCGTCCGCTACCTTCAGAAGAAGCACCAGCTTGCCATAGGGGTCATCGCGGCGGAAAAGATCAAGATAGAAGGTGCCTCCGCGTTCCCCATCGATTCCTTGAGCGATTCCATAAACGTCGTGGGAAAGGACCTGCTCACGAGCATACCACGGAGCCTGAAGATATCGAAGGAGGAGGTCCGCGAGGCCATCGAGGAACCCATCTCGGCCATCATAGACTCCGTGAGGAGGGCCCTGGAAAAACTCCCCGCGGAGTTCGTCTCCGACCTCAACGAGACGGGCATGGTGCTCACCGGCGGCGGAGCGCTCCTCAAGGGGCTCGACCAGAGGATAGAGAACGAGACGGGAATAAACGTGATCGTCGCGGAAGACCCCCTCGTCTCCGTCACCATGGGCTGCGGCAGGGCCCTGGAAGAGATGCCGAAGTACAAGAAAGTCTTTATAAACTAACCAGAAGGCGGCTTGAACCGCTTGAGCCGCTCGAACCGCTCGAGCGTGAAAGGAAACGGCAGAAAAATGGCCGGAATCGCCCCGTTGCCGTCGATCTGTAAGAGATTACCGTGTTTGCACCTTTGGGAGGTTCTTTTATCCCTCCCATTTCTTTTCTGCGTATCGCCGTGAATGTTCGGGTTGTTCTAACGTTCAAGCGGCTGCTCAAGCCGTCTTTCAATATTCCGATAGCGACCACTCCTCGTACTTTCCCCCGTCGAGTTCGGCGAGGAAGCGGGAGGGGCGCATGATGATGTGGCCGGCCTGGCGGTCGAAGGCGAGGATGGGGTAGCTGAGGTACAGCTCATCCATGGCACGCGTCGATGCCACGTAGAAGAGGCGTCTCTCCTCTTCAATGGCCCCCTCCTCCACCGCCTTCGGGTTCGGAAACCTTCCTTCAGCGCACCAGATGATGAAGACGATCTGCCATTCGAGACCCTTGGCCTGGTGAATTGTGCTCAGTATGACCCGTTCATCGTCCCTGTCGCCGGCGGCGACGATCTCTTCGCCGGAGATGCCGCTCATGAGGGACAGCTCACTGAGGAATGTCTCCAGGGAGTGGTACCTCGTCGAGAAGTTGATGAGCTGGCCTAGATCCTCAAGACGCGCCTCGTAGTTGGGATAGGTGAGCTTGAGGTACTCGATGTAGCCGTGCTTGAGGACGGCAGAGATCATGTCTCCCGGGGCCTCGTCGCTCAACAGGTTTTTCAGCTCGCCGAAGAGCTCCGACCACACCTCGATGTTCTCCCTCCTGATGCCCTTGAAGGTGTCCGCGATCGTGCCTGAGATGAGGGGATCGAAGGGGTCGCCCTGTTCCCTGAGGTAGTCATAGATGTGGTCGGCGGTCTTCTTGCCGATGCGGGGAAAGATCCTGAGCATCCGTTTCCATGAAACCTCGTCGTCGGGGTTCGACATGACGCGCAGGAAGGAGACGACGTCCTTGATGTGGGCCTGCTCGAAGAACCTGAGCCCGCTTCGGATTTCGAAGGGAATACCCCGGCGGGTAAGCTCCATCTGCACTTCCATGGAATGATAGTGGGCGCGGTAAAGGACCGATATCCTGTCGAGGGGGACGCCTTCGTCGGAGAGTTCCAGTATCCGCTGGGCCACGAACTCAGCCTGCTGTATCACGTCCCGCGACGGTGCGACGACGGGGACGACGCCGCTCTTCTTCACACTGCGCAGGGTTTTCTCGAACTGGTTGAAGTTGAAGGAGATCGAGTTGTTCGCGAGGTCCAGGATCTCCGGGGTGCTGCGGTAGTTCGTCTCCAGTTTGTAGACCTTCGCCTCGCCGTAGCGCTTCGGGAAATCGAGAATGTTCTGGAAATTCGCCCCCCGGAAGGAGTAGATGCTCTGGGCGTCGTCACCGACGACCATGACGTTGCGGTTCAGGATTCCCATGAAGTCGATGATCTCCGACTGGATGCGGTTGGTGTCCTGATACTCGTCGACGAGAATGTGGCGGAAGGTCATCGCGTAGAGCCTGCGCAACTCCTCGTCCTCGGCGAGGAGCCTGTGCCAGTGTGTGAGCAGGTCGTCGAAGTCCATGGCGTTCGCCTCCCGCTTCTTTTCCATGTAGATCCTGTGCACCGCCGTCATTTCGTCGGCGATGTCGTAGAAAAAGGGGCTGCGCTCCCGGATGGCCTCGTCAACGGTCTGCATGGTATTGGCGGCGTAGCTGAAGAGTTCCTTCACGACCCCAGCCTTGGGGAACATCCTCCCCTTCGTGTCGATGCCCGATGCCTTGATGGCGAGTTCCACGACATCCTTCGCGTCCTCGTTGTCGAGGATGGTGAAGCTCCTGCGGTAGCCGACGCGCTCGGCGTGCTGGCGCAGGATGAGATTGCCGATGTGGTGGAAGGTGCCGCCCCAGATGTAGCGGGTGTCCATCTTTACGAGATGTTCGACGCGGTGGAGCATCTCCCGGGCCGCCTTGTTCGTGAAGGTGAGGAGCAGTATGCCCCCCGGTGGAACGCCTCTCTCGAGGAGGCGGGCGACCCGGTAGGTGACGACCCTCGTCTTGCCGCTCCCCGCCCCGGCGATGACGAGGATGGGCCCGTCGTCGGAGAGGACAACATTAAGCTGCTCTTCGTTGAGCTCCCGGGAGTAGTCGATGACGGTCTTCACGGGGGAGACATCACGGTGGATGGTATATTTTTTCACAGGCCTACATTATGCTCCTGCCCGGTGGGGCATGTCAAGCCGCCACGCCGGGGGGTTGTCCGGGGGAGCAGAGAGAGTTTTTGTCGGTGATTTTTCTCGATTTTTTTGGTAAACTCAGGGAAATTTCGTGTCCGATCATTAATCACGCAAAGGAGGATCTATCATGCGTATCGTATTACTCGGAGCGCCGGGGGCCGGCAAGGGTACAGTTGCGAAGTCATTGACGGAGTTTGACGGATCCGTGCAGATCTCCACCGGAGACATTCTGCGCAACGCCGTGAAAGCGGGGTCCGAACTGGGCAAGAAGGCGAAGGGCTACATGGAACGGGGCGAACTCGTGCCCGACGATCTCATCATGGACATCATGGAGGTCCGGATGAAGGAGCCCGATTGCCAGAAAGGCTTTCTCCTCGACGGTTTCCCGAGGACCATCCCCCAGGCGGAGGCATTGAAGAAGCTCCTCGAGAAGATCGGCATGAAGCTTGATGCCGCCATCAATCTCGACGTCCCGACGGATGTCATCCTTGACAGGCTGACGACGAGACGGACCTGTTCCAACCCTGACTGCCAGGAGATCTATAACATAAAGAGCAAGCCCCCGAAACCCGACGGGACCTGCTTCAAGTGTGGTTTCCCCGCGGTGCAGCGCGCCGACGAGACGGAGGAGGCCATCAAGCAGAGACTTGCGACATACAACGAAAAGACTGCTCCTCTCATCGATTTCTACAAGAAGGAAGGGCTTTTGAAGACCGTCAGTTCCCTGAACAGCTCGGAGATCGTGGACGAGATAAAAAAGGCGGTGAAGAAGTAAGAACACAGGTTACGGGTGATGGGTTATGGGTGATGGGGAATAGACCCCGGAGGCCTCGCGCGTGCTGTCGGACATCGGGTCTCTTGTTCTCTAGGCTGTTCCTATAACCCATGACCTATTACCCATAACCCGCCTCTGTCATGCACTTCGGCGTATCCACATATTTCCTTACCAACGACGGTCTCGACGGTGTGATCGACAGTATTCTCGCCGCCGGGATCGGGGTCGTTGAGCTCTCCTATGAGCCTCCCCATCTCTTATCCCTCGACGGCGCGCTGGAGGACAGGGTGCGGCGTCTGGCGGGAGAGGGCGTGGGGTTTTCCATGCACGGTCCCTTCCTTGAGATGAACCTGGGGAGCTATGTCGACGAGATACGGCGCGTGTCCAGGGAAAGGATGCTCTCCGCCCTCAGGCTCTCCGCCCGGCTCGGTGCCGACCCGCTCGTCGTCCACCCGGGATACTCCTTTTTCCGCAAGTTCAAGGATTACGACAGGGAGTTGAGGGCCCGGTTTATCGAGGATCTCGGCAGCGTTCAGGAAGAGGCGCGGTCCCTCGGGGTCAGGGTCGCATTGGAGAACGTCTTCATGTCCTACTTCTATTTCCAGGAACTGGGCGAGTTTGCGGCCATCAATGAGGCCGTCCCCGGAATAGGTGTCACCCTCGACATCGGCCATGCCTACATATCGAAGTGCATGGCGAAGCACCTTGATCCCGAAGGCGCCATCATCGATGATGTGTGCCGCATGGGTATGGAGAACCTCTTTCACGTTCATCTGCACAACAACGGCGGTAGCCGCGACGACCACGACTTCGTGGAAGGTTCGATCGACATGGCAAGGGTCTTAAGGCGCCTCAGCGACCTCGGCTACGACGGCAAGGTCATCATCGAAACACTGGACATCGAGCGCCTCGGTTTCCCCGCGGTCCTCCAAAAACTGCAACAAATTGCGCCCTGACGGGCGCGCTTGAACCGCTTGAACCGCTTGAACCGCTCGAACGTTGGGAAAGACCGGACGACAGGGTCCGTACCGTGCCTCACCGAGAATTGTTTTGGCCTTCAACTCTCAAGCCGTTCAAGCTGTTCAAGCGGTTCAAGCGGTCTTTAGAAGCCATATCCACCCGAGATACGTCACCGGTGAGACGAGGGTTGTCAGCGTTACCGCTCCGGAGGCGATGTCGGTGTCGCCGCCGAGTTCCCGTGCCATGACGTAGGCCGTTATGGCTGTTGGTCTTTCGGGTCTATCGCAAAGACGCGGCAGAACAGGACCGCAAGGGCGGGAAGGACGATGACCTTGAAGGCCGCGGCCAGGGCGGCGGGCCGGATAGTCTTCTTAAGCGTTTCCGGAGAAATGGAGCAACCGATGATGATGAGCGCCATGGGAAGGGCTATGTTGGCCACTATGGTGATGCTCTTCATGACAACGGCGGGTATGGCAACCTTCAGGAAGGCGAGGGCAAGGGCCGCGAAGGTGGCAATGATGACCGGTGTTGTCAGGATCGAGAGTGCCGTTCTCATCATATTGCTGTGTTTCCCGGAAGAGAGGGAGAGTGCCAGCACGGCTCCGGCATTGTTGAAGAGGATCAGTATCCCGACGAGGAGGCTTCCCTTCTCGAGCCCCTCATCACCGAGAAGGTAGAAGATGACGGCAAGGCCGACATAGGTCACGTTGCCGTGGAACGTCGTCTGGATGAAGCTCCCGCGTTTACCGCCCCGGTAACGGGCTGCCGCGGCCAAAAGGAGAGCGAGGGCCATCACTATGGCTGTCGGGATGACAAGCGAGAGGACAGACAACCATCCCATGTCCTTCATGTTCGCCTTCATGATCCCCGTGAAGATGAGAAAGGGAAGGGGTAACCGGAAGACGAAACGGTTCGCCTCCGAGACAAAATCGTCAGAAAGCATCTTCCTGCTTCTCAAAGCATACCCGAAGGCGATGATGATGAAGATCGGAGCTATGGTCTTAAGGATATCCATTCGTACCCCCGAAAACGTTGATGCGTAGCCCTTTTACGGTCCATTTGTTCACTATGGAAAACATACGATTCCATACCATTTTTTCCATTCTTCCGCAAGGCCTTAACTGTGGCCAATTACTTGATATCAGGGCATTTTTGGCCTTGTGATTTTTGTTGACAAAGGAAAGGGGAAAAGGATATAAGAAAGTGAAATTAGTAACAATATCAAACTCAGGGGGTAGAAGGGATGTTAAAAGAGTCGTTGATAAGCGAATTTCAAAAGATTGTGGGCAAGGACAATGTCCTCACCTCACCGGAGGCCCTGAAAGCGTATTCTTACGACGGAACGACAAGCTGGGTTCATGAGCCGGATGTCGTGGTTTTCCCCACTACCACAGACCAGGTATCCCAGATCATGAAGATCGCGAATGCGGAGAAGATACCCGTTACCCCCAGGGGAGGCGGTACAAATGTCAGCGGCGGTTCCGTTCCGTGGCAGGGCGGGATCGTTCTCGCGATGACGCGGATGAACAAGATCATCAAGGTCGACAAGGAAAACCTGACCGCCACCGTTGAACCCGGTGTCGTTCTTCAGGACCTGACACTTCAACTGATGAAGGACAGGCTCTTCTTCCCGCCCGACCCTCAAAGCTTTCTGGGCGCCACGCTGGGAGGCATCATATCGGAGAATGCCGGTGGGCCTGCATGCGTGAAGTACGGTGTAACGAAGCAGTACATTCTCGGCATCGAAGTGGTCCTTCCCAACGGTGAGGTCGTGCATCTCGGCGGCAGAACGCTCAAGAACGTTGTGGGCTATGATCTTCTCCACATATTCATCAGTGCCGAGGGGACGCTCGGTGTCATCACCAAGGCCGAGTTGAAGCTGAACCCGATTCCCGCCGCCAAGAAGACACTCTGTGTTGTCTATGACGACATGGCGGTTGCCGGCGAAGGTGTTTTCCATGTTCTTGAAAGCGGTGTTATCCCCGACAAGATCGAGTTCATGGACAACTGGGTCATCAACAGGATCGAGGAGATGATGCAGCTGGGCCTTCCGAAAGAGGCCGACGCATTGTTGCTCTTCGAGGTCGATGGTATCCCGGAGGCGGTGGAGAAAGAGGTCGAACAGATAACGGAGATTACCAAGAAATACGGAGCGAAAGAAGTTCGCGTGGCCAAGGACGCGGACGAGGCCCTGGCATACTGGAAAGGCCGCAGTGCAGGCTTCGCGGCTGTCTTCGGCAAGGCGAAGACCGTGTTTGCGGAAGATGTCACCGTACCCCGCGGGAATATTCCCAAATTGATCAACAGATGCAAGGAGCTTGCCAAAAAGTACAACGTTGAGATAGTCGTCCTCGGTCATGCGGGTGACGGGAACCTTCACCCCGCGATCCTCACGGACATAAACAATAAGGACCATTATGACCGCGCCCTGAAGGCTATGGATGAGATCATCGAAAGCGCGGTGGAGTTCGGCGGTGTACTCTCCGGTGAGCACGGGATTGGTCTGGAAAAGCAGAAGTTCATGAAAAAAGTTACGGAGCCGGCAGTGATAAACATGATGAAGGGCATCAAGGCCCTCATCGATCCGAACAATATCATGAACCCTGGCAAGATCTGGGAGTAGCCTACAAAGGGGGTAGCGAGTGAAAGACCTTAAAGAACTCAAAAAGATAGAGCAGTTCGCCGATCAGTGTATGAAATGCGGCTTCTGCAGTTTCTTCTGCCCGGTCTATCAGGAAGAAAGGGTGGAGACATCTGTGGCGCGAGGCAAGAACTATCTCGTGAAACAGATACTGGCAGGAAAGCAGGAATGGACCCCGGTGATGGCCGACATCATAGGGAGGTGTCTCCTGTGCAAACGATGTGCGGCAAACTGTCCGGCAAAGACGCAGATAGACCGTGTCGTCGTGGCTGCCCGCGCGGAGTTGGTCAGGGAGAAGGGGCTTGGAGCCATCAAGAATTTCGTTTTTCGAAAGGTCATGGCCAACAGACCTGCCCTTGGTCGCTATGCCAGGCTTATGCAGAAGTTCCAGTGGATGATGCCCAGGACGGAGGGAAAGATCCGGCACCTTCCCGATTTCGTTAAGAACCTTGGGAAGAGAAATTTCCCGGAGCTCGCCAAGACATTTCTGAGAGATCAGGTAAAACCCGTTTACAAACCACAGAACGGCCAGAAGCCGATAATGCGGGTCGGTTTCTTCACGGGATGCGCCACAGACTTTGTCTATCCGGATTTTGGCCTCAAGTTCATCGATTTTCTGACCCGCCACGGGGTGGAAGTTGTTGTCCCCGATACTCAGAATTGTTGTGGAGCCGCCATTTATTTCAGCGGAGATTTCGAGACGGGCAGGATGCTGGCGGATCTCAACGTGAAGGCCTTCAAGGATCTGAACGTGGATTATATTGTTACCACCTGCGCGACCTGCAGCTCGACGCTGAAAGATTATCAGAAATATCTTCCCGATAATGAGGAGCAGAAGCAGCGCTACGAAGAGTTCGAGAAGAAGGTCAAGGATAGCATGGAGTTCGTCATTGATATCCTCAAGATCAAACCCGAAGATTTCAAGCTGAAAAAGGAGTTCGAAGGAAAGACGGTGACATGGCATGACCCCTGCCACTTGGTCAGGTATCAGAACATCAAGGATCAGCCGAGGGCGATTCTCAAGGCCCTCAAGGGTATTAAATATGTAGAAATGCCCAATGCGGATCTGTGTTGTGGAATGGGCGGCTCCTTCAGCGTCTACCACTATGATCTGACCAAGAAAATAGCGGGCAAGAAAATGGACGGCATCAAGGCGACCGGTGCGGATATCGTTGTCACTGCTTGCCCAGGCTGCATGATCAACCTCGAGGACAATGTTTTGTTGAACAAAATGCCGCAAAAGGTGCATCATCTCCTGGAACTGGTGGAGTAAGTAACAAGTCGATATCTCGAAGACCAACTGCACACCTACATCTCAAACTCACAGGGAGGAGTACACATGAAGAACGGCCACTGGATGACAGCGAAGGATGTTCTGAGGATTCAAGCATTTAAGTATCCCGACAAGGTCGGAGCCAAGGATCTTTACAAACAGTTTACCTTCAAAGAGTGGAATGAGAGGACCTGCCGGCTCGCGAACGCGCTTGCCGATCTCGGTCTCAAGAAGGGCGACCGCTTCGCGGTTCTCGCCTACAACTGCGTTGAGTGGATGGATTTCTACGGCGCGGCCGCGAAGGGCGGATTCCTTTGCGTGCCCCTTATGTTCCGGCTTGCGGCACCG
>MVQQ01000145.1 GCA_002067555.1 Syntrophorhabdus sp. PtaB.Bin184 | reverse complement strand
TGGCATGCAGCTCGCCGTCGTGGAGATAGGGCGCCACCTCGCGGACTGCAAGGATGCCAACAGTTGCGAATTCAACGAAAAGACGCCCTATCCGCTCATTTACCTCATCGAGGAGTTCACGGACAGGGAGAACAAGGTGCAAAAACGCGATCAGTATTCCGACAAGGGCGGCACCATGCGCCTCGGCGCGTATCCCTGCGTCCTCAAACCCGGCACGCTCGCGCACAAGGCCTACGGGCAGGACGTCATCCACGAACGGCACCGCCACCGCTACGAGTTCAACATGAAATACCGCGAGCGCCTTGAGAAGAGCGGCATGATCGTCTCGGGTATCTCCCCCGACGGCACCCTTGTCGAGATCGTGGAGATGAAGGGTCATCCCTGGTTCCTGGGATGCCAGTTCCATCCCGAGTTCAAGTCGAAGCCCTTTGACCCCCATCCGCTGTTCCGGGATTTTATCAAGGCATCGCTGAAACGAAGGCAGGACAGACTGAAGTGCAAAAAGAAATAGCTATAGGCAATGTCACCGTCGGCCGAAGGCCTTTCGTCTTCATAGGAGGCCCCTGTGTCATCGAGGGCAGGGACATATCCCTGAGGACGGCCGAGAGCATCGCGCGCATAACGGCCGGGCTCGGCGTGCCTTTCATCTTCAAGTCCTCCTACGACAAGGCGAACAGGACATCCATATCGGGCTTCAGGGGACCGGGGCTCGATGAGGGGCTTGCCATCCTCCGGGACGTGAAGGGGGAAGTGGGCGTCCCCGTTCTCACCGATGTCCACTCTGCGGCTGAGGCCGCGGTGGCGGCCGAGGTCGCCGATGTCCTCCAGGTGCCGGCGCTCCTGTCCCGGCAGACGGACATACTCACGGCCTGCGGCAGGACGGGCAGGACCGTCAACATCAAGAAAGGTCAGTTCCTTTCCCCCGGCGACATGGCCCACGCCATCAGGAAGGTGGAATCGACGGGGAACAGGAACATAATGGTCACCGAGCGGGGCACATCCTTCGGCTACCATACCCTCGTCAACGATTTCCGGGCCATACCCATCATGCGGGACTTCGGGTATCCCGTGGTCTTCGATGCCACGCACAGCGTCCAGCAGCCCTCGGCGATGACGGACCGCTCCGGCGGGGAGGCCCGCTTTATCGTTCCCCTCGCCCGGGCCGCTGTGGCCGTCGGCGTTGAGGGCGTGTTCATGGAGGTCCATCCCGATCCGAAGCGGGCCCTCTGCGACGGGGACAATTCCCTTCCCCTTGACGACCTCGAAGGCGTCCTTCGGACCCTTAAGAGGATAGAGGAGGCCCTGTGGACCACGTAACGACGGGAAAAGACGTCCTGAAGAAGGAGGCCGAGGCCATCCTGAAGGTGATGGAGGGGCTCGACGACTCCTTCGCCAGGGCGGCGGAGATCATATTCGGCTGCGTGGGCAGGGTCGTCCTGACGGGCATGGGGAAGTCGGGGCTCGTCTGCCGGAAGATCGCCGCCACGCTGTCGAGCACGGGTACACCGGCACTTTTCGTCCACCCCGCCGATTCCTTCCACGGCGACCTGGGGATGCTCCAGCGCGGCGATGCACTCATCGTCGTCAGCAACAGCGGGGAGACGGAAGAGGTGATCAGGATCGTGCCCTGGGTGAAGCGCCTCGACATCCCGCTCGTCGCCATATCGGGAGATGGCGCGTCCACCATCGCCCGGCTCAGCGATGTGGCCCTCGTCGTGAACGTGGAGGAGGCCTGTCCCTACAAGGTGGTGCCCACATCGAGCACAACGGCCACGCTGGCGCTTGGCGACGCCCTCGCCATCGCCGTTATGGAAAGGCGCGCCTTCAAGGTGGAGGACTTCGCCTCTCTCCACCCCGGAGGCTCCCTGGGCAGAAGGCTCTTTCTCAGGGTGGAAGACCTCATGCACACCGGTGAGACCCTCCCGGGCGTCTCCCTGGAGACGTCCATGAAGGACGCCATCCTGGAGATAACGTCGAAGAGGCTCGGCGTCACCGGGGTCTACGATGGAAAGGGTCGTCTCGCGGGGATCATAACCGACGGAGACCTCCGGCGCGCCATCGAAAGGTATGACGATTCTCTCCTGGCAAAGACTGCGGGCGACGTGATGACCGCAAGGCCCAAGGTCGTCCGAAGGGACGCCCTTGCCGCCTACGCCCTCAAGAAGATGGAGGAATTCTCGATCACCTCCCTCTTCGTCGTCGACGACGAAGGAGACGCCCGGCCCGTGGGCATCATACATATACACGACCTCTTGAGGGCCAAGGTGGTGTGAATGGCACATGAGGATACATGAGCAACAGGAAGATCATCATCTTCATCTCTTTCGGCTTCATCGCGGCAAGCCTCGTGCTTGCACTCTACTATTTCATCAGCAAGCCTGAAAGACAGCCGGTCCCCGTAACGCAGGACAGCAACAAGGCGATCGTCTTCAAAAACGTTAAGTACACGGGAGAGCGCCGCGGTGTCGTGGACTGGGAGCTCACGGCAAAGGTCGCCCGCAAGTACATAGACAAGCCGATCATCGAGCTCGAAGACCTGAAAGGACTGTACAAGCCGAAGCCGGACGTCTCCATAGAGTTCACCGGTACGAAAGGCTCCATGGACACCGAGAACGAGTCGGGTAAGGTCGACAACGTTGAGGTCTTCTACAAGGGCGAATACACCCTGAAGAGCCCCTACATGGATTTCGATTTCAAGAATGGCATCACGGCCACAAAGGACGTGGTGGACATCAAGGGAGAGAAGATCGATATGCGCGGCACCGGACTTCTCGCCAACACCAACGAGGAGACGCTGAGGCTCCTGTCAGATGTGGGCGGGATCATTGCGACGGAAAAGTCGAAATACCACTTTCAGTCGGATACTCTCCTCTACTACTTTCAGAAGGCCACCTACGTCCTCGAGGGAAAGGTCATCCTCAAGGGAGAGGACCTCAACATGGTATGCGACCTCGTCCACATATACAGCATCGACAACGAGGTGGATCGCATCGAGGCTGATGGCAATGTCCGCGTCATATCGCGGGGCACTGTTGCGAAAAGCGAAAAGGCAGTATATCATTTTAAGGAAGGCAGGATAGTGTTCACCCAATCTCCGAGGGTATTCAAGGACAACGTGGAAATGAAAGGGGAGCGTGTGATTTACACGACGAACGACGGCAAATTGTCCGTCGAGAGGCCGAAGATAAGGATGGAGAGGGGAAAGTAGCGGGAATGAAAGCCACTTTGTCCGCGCAGGGTCTCCTGAAGACATACAACGCGCGAAAGGTCGTCGACGGCATCAGCATGTACATGGAGACCGGCGAGATCGTGGGGCTCTTCGGCCCCAACGGAGCCGGGAAGACGACATCCTTCTACATGATCATCGGCTTTATAAAGCCCAACGGCGGCAAGATCCTTCTCGACGGGGAGGACATCACCGACCTGCCCATGTTCATGAGGGCCCGCAAGGGTATAACCTACCTTCCCCAAGAACCTTCGGTCTTCAAGAAGATGACCGTCAGGGACAATCTCAAGGCGATCCTCGAGTTTCTCGGTGTGGAGGGGGATCTGATAAACCACCGCGTCATAGAGATACTCGAGTCCTTCAAGCTGGAGCACCTCGCGAACAACAGTGCCGATTCACTCTCGGGCGGGGAGAGAAGGCGCCTCGAGATAGCGCGGGCGCTCATGACGTCACCGCACTTCATGCTCCTCGACGAACCCTTCTCCGGCATAGATCCCATATCCGTCTCGGACCTGAAAAAGATAATCTTCGGCCTCAAGCAAAGGGGCATCGGCATACTGCTGTCGGACCACAATGTCCGGGAATCGCTCCCCATATGCGACAGGGCATACGTCGTCAACGCGGGCAAGGTCCTCCTCGAGGGCACGCCGGAGAGCGTGGCCCAGGACCGGATCGTTCGCGAAGTGTACCTTGGTGAGGAATTCAACATCGATGTTGGAGCTTAAACAGACACAAAAGCTTTCCCCCGTCCTGACCCAGCAGCTTCAGCAGGCCATCCGCCTCCTGCAGCTCTCCAAGCTGGAGCTTGTCGAGGCCATCGAGCTGGAGATGAAGGAGAATCCCATCCTCGAGATCACCGAGGAGGAGCCGCGCGAGGACGTCGAGGAAAAGGAGAGCCAGGAGGAAAAAAGGGAAATGGAGGAACTCCTGGAACGATACTCGCCCTCGGAGGACTTCTTTCCCTCCGAGGAAAAGGAGGCGCCCGACTACGAGAACATGGTCAGGAAGACGTACAACCTCAGGGACCACCTCAGGTGGCAGATCGGTCTTTCGGACTTCAGCCCCCGGGAGCGGGTGGTGGCGGAATGGATCATCGAGAACATCGACGACAACGGATACCTCATCTGCAGCCTCGAGGAGATATCGCGGGATTCCGGCTTTTCCGTCGAGGTCCTCGAGCCGGTCCTCAGGAAGGTTCAGAGGCTGGAGCCGGCCGGGGTGGGAGCCCGGGACCTCAAGGAATGCATCCTCATCCAGTACGAGGCCTTGGGGGAGAAGGACCCGGTCTTCGAGAACGTTGTTGCCCTTCACTTCGACCTTTTCCAGCACAACAATCTCAAAGGTATAGCGAAGGCCACCGGTTTCCCCATAGAGAGGATCAAGGAGGTCTTCGAGAAGATCAAGTCCTTCGACCCCAAACCGGGAAGGAACTTCAGCGACGAGTTCATATCCTACGTCGTCCCCGATGTTTACGTTGTAAAAGGCGAGGAGGGGTTCGACATTGCCCTCAACAATGACGACATCCCGGAGCTCAGGATGAGCCGTTACTACCTGGAACTCGCCACGGACAGGAAGGTGAGCGGCGAGACAAAGAGATATATAAAGAACAAGATGAAACAGGCGGAGTGGTTCATCAAGAGTATAAAGCAGAGGCAAAGAACGCTCTTTCTCGTCGCCCAGAGCATCGTGAACTTCCAGCGCGATTTCTTCGAGAACGGCCTGAGGAGCTTGAGGCCCCTTATCCTCAAGGACGTCGCCCAGGACGTGGGCGTCCACGAATCGACGGTAAGCCGCATAACGACGAGCAAGTACATGAGCACACCCCACGGCGTGTACGAGATGAAGTTCTTCTTCCCGACAAGCATCAACAAGGGGGAGGGGGACCCCCTTTCGACGAACGTCGTCATGGACCTGATAGCAGAACTCGTCAAGAAAGAGGACAAGAAGAAGCCGCTGACCGATGACGAGATAACCCACATTCTGAAATCGCGCCACGACATCAACATAGCGCGCCGCACGGTCGCGAAATACAGGGAGATACTGAATATACGGTCTTCGCGGGAAAGGACGGTGATCGATTAAAGGAACAGATTCCGGATACGGGGAGGCCTCGGCGGAGCCAATGCGCTCCTTATCGATTAACCTAATGCTTTCGGGGAACTGGATTGACACCATCCGGCATATCTGTTATTAATAAGTGCCAGGGTTGGTGCACGCCAACCTTATTTTTGTAAGCGGAGGCACTATGGATATCACAACCAGCTTCAGGCACATTGATACCAGCGAAGATGTAAGGCGGTATGTCGAAGACAAGCTCTCACGTCTGCAAAAGTACGTGGAGACTCCTCTCGACATCCACGTGGTCATCTCTCTCGAGCGGAAATATCGCCAGCGTATCGATGTCATGTTCACCATAAACGGGGTCGTCATCAATGCCCATGAGGTTATGGATGATATCTATGCGGCAATCGACAGAATACTCGACAAGCTTGAACGGAGGCTGACAAAGTACCGTGACAAAATGAAGGAATACCGCGAGAGCAAGTTGAAACGCACCACCCTCCAGCCTGCGGGCGAGGAACCGGCCATCATCGTATCGAGGACCGTGGACGCCAAGCCCATGGACCCCGAGGAGGCCGTGATGCAGCTTACAGCCTCGGGAGACATGTTCATGGTCTTTCGCGAAAGAGAACGCGACAATGTCTGCATCGTTTACAAACGCAAGGATGGTAAGTTCAGCCTCATAGAAACGGCAGGGAAGGGACCGTGAGGCTTACCGACATACTGAAAGAGTCTTCGGTCGTCTCCGATATCAGGGGCACCACCAAGGAGGAGATACTCTCCGAGCTTGCCGGACAACTGAAGGCCGCGGGTCTCATAAAGGACGTTGAGCCTGTCGTCAGGATCATCATGGAGCGGGAAGCCCTGGGCAGCACGGGTATAGGCGACGGTGTGGCCATCCCCCACGGCAAGATGAAGGGCTCCGGCGATATCCTCGTCGTGTTCGGGCGGTCACGTCAGGGTGTCGATTTCGATGCCGTCGACGGGCAGCCGGTGCACATCTTCTTTCTCGTCCTCGCCCCTGAGGACTCGGCAAGCCTCCACCTGAAGGTCCTGTCGCGGATATCGAAAATTCTCCGCGACCCCTCCTTTAGAAAAAGACTGCTCAAGCTTGCCGATGCCCATTCCCTGTATGAGAGCATCGTGGAAGAGGATGGAAAGCTGTAACAACCTGTTTTGAGGGAGGTTTCGGGGGCCCTGGGGGAAAGGATCCCGTGGAAGAGGCGTATGAAGGGGATAGAGGTTCAACAGCTTGTAGATGACGAGCTGTACGGATTGGAGCTCGAGGTCCTTGCCGGGAAGAAGGGCCTTGCCCGGAAGATCTACAACCCGAGGATCCAGAAGCTCGGCCTCGTCATCACGGGTCACATGGTCTACCTCCATCCCCACAGGGTGCAGATACTGGGGAACATCGAGATCTCCTACCTGAGGTCGCTCACGGAGGCCGAGAGCAGGCGCATCATCAGGGAGCTCTGCAAGAACAACGTGGTGTGCTTCATCATCTCCCGGAACCTGAAGGTGCCCGAGTTTTTCGTCGTTTCCGCGGAGGAAAAGGGCATCCCCCTTCTGCGGACAAAGCTCGTCACCTCCATATTCATCGAAAGGATAACGAAGCTCCTGGAGGAAAAGCTCGCCCCGTCGACCACGGTCCATGGCGTACTCATGGACATCCTGGGCGTGGGCGCCCTCATCATGGGAAGGCCCGGCATCGGCAAGAGCGAGAACGCCCTCGAGCTTATCATGCGGGGCCACCGCCTTGTCGTCGATGATGCCGTGCATGTGAAGAAGATCGGGGCCATCGACCTTTACGGCGAGGCGCCGGAGATGATAAAGAGCCTGCTCGAGATACGGGGCGTGGGCATCGTCGACATCCGGCATCTCTTCGGCGTATCGGCGGTCCTCGACAAGAAGAAGATAGATCTCGTCATCGAGCTCTTCGACTGGGACACCTCCCTTGAGTGCGAAAGGGTGGGCTTGAGGGAAGAGAAGTTCAAGGTACTCAGCGTCGACCTGCCCTTCGTCAGGATACCCATCAGTTCGGGCAAGAATGTCTCGGCGATCATCGAGCTTGCATGCCGCAACTTCATTCTCCGCAGGCAGGGCATCAACACCGCCGTGGAACTGGAGAAGAGGATGCAGAGATCCGTGGAGGGCGGAACGGAATGAAGGATGTTCTCATCGTCAGCGGCATATCCGGATCGGGGAAAACAACATTCCTCAGGGCTCTCGAGGACGCGGGCTTCTTCTGTGTCGACAACTTCCCCATCCTTCTGCTCCTCAAGTTCCTCGAACTCAACCGGGACGAGGGGGAGAAGATCACCCGGTGCGCCTTCGTCATCGACGTGCGCCTGAGAGACTTCTTCGAGAACGGACGGGACATCATCGAAAGGGCAAAGAAAGGTTTCGGCGCCCGGGTCCTTTTCCTGGAAAGCTCGGATGAAAGCCTCGTCCGGAGGTATCGCGAAACGAGGCGGTCCCACCCCCTCTTCGATTCATCCAACGTAAAGGACGCGCTGACGGAGGAGCGCAAGCTGATGACCTGGCTCCGGAACATGGCCGACCAGGTCATAGACACGACCCATCTGACCCCCCACGAGCTGCGCCGCCTGGCACTCGAGAGATACGGCGCCCATGAGCAGCGGATGAAGATCAACGTCATGTCCTTCGGGTACGCCTTCGGTCTTCCCCTTGAAGCCGACATCGTTCTCGATGTGAGATTCCTGCCGAACCCCTTTTTCGTGGAAGAGCTGCGGGACCGCACGGGGCTCGATGAGGAAGTCAGGGAATTCATCAGGTCGCAGGAGGTGTTCAGCAAATATTTCCTTTTTCTTTCGGAGTTTTTGGTGTACCTTATTCCGTTATTCGAAAAGGAAGGGAAGAGCTATCTCACCGTCTGTTTCGGTTGCACAGGCGGAAAACACCGCTCGGTGTTCATCGCCGGAGAACTGGCGGAGCAGCTTAACACCATGGGCTACAGCGTATCCACCGTCCATCGGGACATAGAGAAGAGGTAAGGAGGCGAAATGACCGGTCTCGTAGTGGTGGCACATTTCAATCTCGCACGTGAGATGGTGGCCGCCACCGAGCTGATTGTGGGAGAGCAGGAGCAGTTTATAGCCGTCGACATATTTCCCAGCGATCCGGTGGAAAAGACCAAGGAGAAGATCATCTCGGCCCTGAAGAGCTCGGATACGGGCGATGGGGTCATCATCCTGACGGACATGTTCGGCGGCACACCCTCAAACATCAGTCTTTCCTTCCTGGAGGAGGACCGCGTCGAGGTGGTGGCCGGTGTCAACCTTCCCATGCTTATCAAGCTCGTGACGTACCGCGAGGGGAAAACGCTCGACGAACTGGCCAGTTTTATCACACAGTACGGGCAGAAGAACATATATCTCGCCACGGACGTGCTGAAGGCCAGAAAAAAGGACTGAGGAGCGATGCAGGAAGGAATATTTACGATCAGGAACAGGCTCGGCCTCCACGCGCGCGCGGCCGCGATGTTCGTAAAGGCGGCGGCTAAGTATAACTCTATCGTGATGGTCGAAAAGGACGGGATGGAGGTGAACGGCAAGAGCATCATGGGCCTTCTCATGCTCGCCTGTCCCCTGGGAAGCAAGATCGTCCTCAAAACCGAAGGCGAGGACGAGGAAAAGGCCTTCCGTGATCTGGGAGGCCTCATCGACGACGGATTCAACGAGGAATGAAGGAAGACACGCTCGTCAATCAGACCCTGAAAGGGATCGGCGTATCCTCGGGAATAACCATGGGGAGGGTGCGCCTCATCGACAGGGACAAGGTGGCGATAACGAAACGCTCCATATCCCCGCGCCAGGTGGAGCGCGAGATCAGCCGCATCAGGAGCGCCGTCCAGGGGGCGATCGACCAGCTCAACCACATCAAGGATTCCATTCCCGACGATGATGTGAGGAAACACGCCTTCATCATTGACGCCCATATACTCATCCTTCAGGACCCCTTCTTCGTCAATTCCGTCATCGACGTGATCCGCGGTGAGCTCATAAACGCGGAATGGGCCCTCGATGTCGTGGTATCGCGGTTCCTTGCCAGCTTCGATAAGGTGGAGGACCCGTATCTCAGGGAGAGGGGTCAGGACATCAGGTACATCTACGAGAGGCTCGCCAGGATCCTCGTCGTGGGGAAGAAACCGCGCATAGACGCGAGGGCGGTGAAGGGTAAATCCATCATTATCGCCCATGATCTGTCCCCCGCCGACACGATACAGCTCAACCTCAACCGTATCTCCGGGTTCGCGACCGACGTCGGCGGCCGGACGTCCCACACGTCCATTGTGGCGCGGGCCCTCGAGATCCCTGCCGTGGTCGGCGTGGGCAACGTGACGAGCCTCGCGAAGAACAACGACTTCGTTATCATAGATGGCGACGAAGGCGTCGTCATCATCAACCCCGCCAGGGAGGTCCAGAAGGAGTACGTCGCAAAGCAGGTCCACCTCAGGAACCTGAAGAAGGAGCACCTCAGGGTGGCCCGGCTCAAGGCCGAGACGAAGGACGGTTTCCGTATGAGGGTGGGCGCCAACATTGAGCTTCTCGCGGAGATGGACATCGTCGAAAAATACGGTGCCACCGGTATAGGCCTGTACAGGACGGAGTACATCTATCTTTCACGAAAGCACGACCTTCCCACGGAAATGGATCATTACCACATATATCGCAAGCTGGCGGAGAGCAAGACCCTCCAGTATATTACCATACGAACCCTTGACATCGGCGGCGACAAGTTCGTCTCCGAGATCGAAATGCCCAAGGAGATAAATCCCGCCATGGGCTTAAGGGCCATACGGCTGTGCATCAAGGAGGTTCCCCTTTTCAAGGCTCAGCTGAAGGGGATCCTGAGGGCCAGCGAGTACGGGCCCCTTCGCATCCTCATCCCCATGGTCTCGGGTATCGAGGAGGTTCGGAAGGCGAAGGCCATCATCGCCGAGTGCATGGAAGAGCTCTCGCGCAAGCGGATCGCCTACAACAGGGACATAAAGACGGGGATCATGATAGAGGTGCCGTCGGCGTGCATGATAAGCGATATGCTTGCCCCGGAGGTCGATTTTTTCAGTATCGGGACGAACGATCTCATACAGTACGCCCTCGCCATCGACAGGGTCAACGAGTATGTTTCGTACCTGTACGAACCGCTCCACCCCGCCGTCCTGAAGATGATCAAAAAGGCCGTCGACGACGCCCATGCCCACAAGATCACCATCGCTCTGTGCGGTGAGATGGCGGGGGAGCCGCGCTATGTCCCGGTGCTTCTGGGCCTTGGCCTCGACGAGATAAGCATGAACCCCTATGCCATACCGCGGGCGAAAAAGGCGATCCGGGGGCTCGATCACGGGTACTGCCGGGAGCTCCTCGAAGAGATCATGAAGAAGGACTCTCCCGCGGAGGCGGAGCTTCTTTTAAAGAACGAAATGGCACGATTATTCCCCGGGGACTTCCCGAAGGCCCGGGGATAGCATGATGAAGTCTATCAAAGACTAATATCCAAGGAGGATCATACAATGGGAATGAGCAGGTTCTTATTCACGTCTGAATCGGTTGCTGAAGGACATCCGGACAAGGTTTCCGACCAGATATCTGACGCCGTGCTCGACGCGATAATCAAGGACGACCCGAAGGCCCGGGTCGCCTGCGAGACCTACGTGACGACGGGTCTTGCCCTCGTCGGCGGTGAGATAACGACCTCGAGCTACGTCAACGTCCCCGAGATTGTCAGGGAGACGGTGAAGGAGATAGGGTACAACGATTCGTCGATGGGTTTCGACTGGGAGACCTGCGCGGTCCTCACGGCCATCGACGAACAGTCTCCCGATATCGCCATGGGCGTCAACGAGACGGCCGACCACGAGCAGGGCGCCGGCGACCAGGGCCTCATGTTCGGGTACGCCTGCAATGAGACGGCGGAGTTCATGCCCATGTCCATCATGTATGCCCACAAGCTCATAAGAAAGCTCGCCGATGTCCGCAAGGACGGGACCCTTCCGTTTCTGCGCCCCGACGGCAAGAGCCAGGTGACAATAGAGTACATCGACAGGCAACCCGTCAGGGTGGACGCCGTCGTCATCGCCGCCCAGCACAACCCCGACGTGACGATTGAGAAGATCCGCGAAGGCATCACGGAAGAGGTCATCAAGAAGATCGTCCCGCCGGAACTCATGGACGACAACACGAAGATCTACATCAACTCAACGGGAAGGTTCGTGGTGGGTGGACCCAAGGGAGACTGCGGCGTCACGGGACGAAAGATCATCGTCGACACCTATGGCGGCGTCGGGAGCCATGGCGGCGGTGCCTTCTCCGGGAAGGACCCGTCAAAGGTCGACCGCAGTGCCTCCTACATGGCCCGCTACATCGCGAAGAACCTCGTTGCCGCCGGGCTTGCCGACAGGCTCGAGCTCCAGATAGCCTACACCATCGGCGTCGCTGAGCCCGTATCCGTCATGATAGACACCCAGGGCACCTCGAAGATAAGCCCCGACAAGATCGCGCAGATCGTCAACGACCTCTTCGACATGCGGCCGAGAAAGATCATCGAGAAACTCGACCTTCTGAGACCCATCTACAGAAAGACTGCCTGCGGCGGCCATTTCGGCAGGAACGAGCCGGAGTTCACCTGGGAGAAGCTCGACATGGTGGAAGAGATAAGGAAGGCTGCGGGAATATAGGCCTGCGCGAACGATATCGATTGAAGGAGAACGTATATGGATTATGATGTGAAGGACATAAAGCTGGCCGATGCCGGGCTGGAAAAGATAGATTGGGCGGGCAGAAGGATGCCCGTTCTCGGCCAGATCGCGCAGAGGTTCGCGAAGAAGAAGCCCTTAAAGGGCGTGAGGATCGCCTGTTGCCTCCACGTGACGTCGGAGACGGGAAATCTCATGAAGACCCTGAAAGCCGGCGGCGCCGAGGTGGTGGTCTGCGCGTCGAACCCCTTGAGCACCCAGGATGACGTGGCGGCCGCGATCGTAAAGCATCTCAAGATACCCGCCTTCTGCATCAAGGGCGAGACAGACCGCCAGTACTACGACCACATCATGAAGGCCCTGGCCTTCATGCCCAACATTACCATGGATGACGGGGCCGACCTTGTCGGCGCCCTCCACATGATCGCCTTCGACCGCACCGAGGCCCTCCACGACAGCATCAAGAGGTGGTACAAGAAACTGGGCAAGAAAGAAAAGCAAACCTTGATCGGTGATGTGGTCGGCTCCATGGAGGAGACGACAACGGGTGTCATACGCCTGAAGAGCATGGAAAAGGAAGGCGTTCTCCAGTTCCCCGTGGTCGCCGTGAACGACGCGTTGACGAAGCACATGTTCGACAACCGTTACGGCACGGGCCAGAGCACCATCGATGGCATCCTCCGCGCCACGAATGTCCTGTTTGCCGGCGCCACCTTCGTGCTTGCCGGGTACGGCTGGTGCGGCAAGGGCGTCACCATGAGGGCGAAGGGCCTCGGCGCCCGCGTCATCGTCGCCGAGGTCGATCCTCTTCGGGCCCTCGAAGCCCACATGGACGGCTTTGAGGTCATGGAGATGGAAAAGGCGGCGGCCATCGGCGACATCTTCGTCACCACGACCGGCGACATCCACGTCATCCGCAAGGAACACTTCGAAAAGATGAAGGACGGGGCCATGGTCTGCAACTCGGGGCACTTCAACGTTGAGCTTGACCTCGACACCCTGGAGAAGATGAAGAAGTCGAAAAGGCGGATCCGGCAGTTCATTGACGAGTACACTCTCAAGAGCGGCAAGAAGATATTCGTCCTCGGCGAGGGCAGGCTTGTCAACCTCGCCTGTGCGGAGGGGCATCCCTCGGACGTTATGGACATGAGCTTCGCGAACCAGGCGCTCTGCTCGGAGTACATGTGGAAGAACGCCAAGAAACTGGAGAAGAAGGTCTACTCCGTGCCGAAAGACATCGACCAGCAGGTTGCCCTGCTCAAGCTCGCGTCGGCGGGCATCACCATCGATACCCTGACGGACGAGCAGAGGACGTACCTCGCGTCATGGGAGATGGGGACATGATCAAGCTCCTCGTTGCGGGAACGGTCGCCTACGACTCCATAGAGACCCCCTTCGGGAAGGCGGACAACGTCCTCGGGGGGTCCGCCCTGCACTTCACCAATGCCGCCAGTTTCTTCACCGATGTCGGCATGGTGGCCACGGTGGGCAGCGATTTCGATATGGAGGGTATATCCTTCCTCAAGGAACGCAGCGTCGACATGTCCGGG